>NZ_BAAAMJ010000011.1:0-2825 GCF_039529215.1 Streptomyces sodiiphilus
TCTCCTGGGCCGGGAACGGGCAGCGGTGCTCGCCGTGGCCGAAGGAGAAGAACGCGTTGTTGCCGCCGGTGAACCCGGCCGTGCCGCCGGTGTGCACCTGCGGGTCGCCGTTGGCGGCGGCCAGTCCCAGCAGCAGCAGGTCGCCGGCCTGGATGTGCCGGCCGCCGAGCCGGGTGTCGCGGGACGCCCAGCGGCCCGCGACGTTCTGGGTGGGGGTGTCCTCCCAGAGCACTTCGTTCATGGCCTCGCCGACGCTGTGCCGGCCGCCGCCCAGGGAGGCCGCGAACCTGTCGTCGGTGAGCATCAGGCGCAGCGAGTTGCCGATCCAGTCCGCGGTGGGCTGGTGGCCGGCCGCGGACATCACCATCAGGTCCTGCAGCAGCTCCTCGTCGGAGAAGCCCGCCGGGCGGGCGAGCATCCGGGAGGCGACGTCCGCCCCCGGGGTCACCCGCTTGGCGGCCAGCAGCTGCTGCATCGAGACCACCAGGTGCTGCTGGCCGGCGAGGGCGTCGGCGCCGCCGTCGATCATGTCGTTGAGCGCCTTGGCGATGCCCGGGCCGGCGGAGTCGGGGAATCCGTAGAGCCGGGCGAGGACCAGGATCGGCAGCATCGAGGCGTACTGGGCGATCAGGTCCGCCTCGCCCTGCCCGCAGAAGGCGTCGATCAGGCCGTCGGCGAACCGCTCGGCGTGCCGGCGCAGTTCGATCTGGTCCGCGCCCTCCAGCGCCGAACTGATCATCGCGGCCCGGCGGACGTGCGCCTCGCCCACGGTGTAGAGGATGGACGGCTGCTTGCGCCCGATCATCGGCAGCAGCGGCCAGTCCGGCGGGATCCTGTCCCACTGGTTCCACAGCTCCGAGTCGCGGCTGAACAGCACCGGGTCGCTGGTGACATGGTGAAGTTCCCGGTAGCCGAGCACCAGCCAGGCCGGGACGTCCCCCAGCAGGCTGACGGGGGCCACCGCGCCGTGCTGCCGGCGCATCTCCCGGTACAGGGGGCCGGGGTCCTGCTCGAACAGAGGTCCGCCCAGCGGCACGGCGTCCTGGTGGACCACCGGGCAGTGGGCTGCGCCGGGACGGGCGGCGGGGTCGGTGGGCGTCGTCACGATATGGCTCCACGGGCGGAGGAGGCGGAGGCGAGGGCGTGCAGGTGCTGGACGAGGGTGATGAGAACGGTCTTGCTGGACTCCCGTGACCGGGCGTCGCAGTCGACCAGCGGCACGTCCTCGGACAGGTCCAGCGCCTCGCGCACCTGCTCGGCGGTGTGCGACGGGCCGCCGAAGTCGTTGCGCGCCACGATGAACGGCGTGCCGTGGTGCTCCAGGCGGTCGATGGCGTACCAGGAGTCGGCCAGCCGCCGGGTGTCGACGAGCACCACGGCACCGAGGGTGCCGGAGAACAGCCGGTCCCACAGGAACCAGAAGCGTTCCTGGCCCGGGGCGCCGAAGAGGTACAGGACCGTCTGCTCGTTCAGGCTGATCCGCCCGAAGTCGAACGCCACGGTGGTGGACGTCTTGCCGCGGACCTGGGTGAGGTCGTCGATGCCCTCACCGGCCTGGGTCATCGTTTCCTCGGTGTTCAGCGGCCGGATGTCGCTGACGGCACGGACCATGGTGGTCTTGCCCACACCGAACCCGCCGACGATCACGATCTTCAGACCGTTGTCGGCGGTGCTGCGCAGAGGGGGGCGCACTGCGGGTCGGTCAGAGGTTGCGGAGTCCAACGAGCACCTGCTCAAGGAGATCTGGATCGGGTAGTTGCGCCGCGGTGACGGTCCGCGGGTGCCGTGCGGTGACCTTGCCCGTGTCGAGCAGGTCGCACAGCAGGATCTTGACGATGCTGACCGGCAGGTTCAGATCGGCGGCGATCTCCACGACCGCCGTGGGGTACCGGCACATGCGCAGGATCGCTGTGTGCTCCGACTGCATGCCGGGCGTCGGGTCGCTCTCGGCGACCACCAGCGTCACCAGGTCGAAAGCTGCGGAATCCGACCGGCTGCGCCCTCCGGTGAGGGTGTACAGCCGGTCCGGATCGTCATCCCGGCCCGGGCGGCTCATGCCGGTCCGCCGCCGCTGCCGGGCTGCCGGGGCGGGGCGCTCAGGTATTCGCCCAGCTGCTCGACAAGCTCGTTCATGTTGTGACCGATGAGGCCGACATCGGCGTCCTCGTCCGCGACGACCGCCAGGTGGGCGCCGTCCCCGGCTTCCACGATGAACAGGATGCCGCCGTAGAACTCGGTCATCGCCTGGCGGACGCCGCCGCTGCCGTCACCGAACTCCATCGACGCGCCGTGCGACAGGCTCTGGATGCCCGCCGATATCGCGGCGAGCTGATCGGCCTGGTCCTCGGACAGTTCAGGGGTGCGGCACAGCTTCAGCCCGTCCCGGGAGAGCACGAGTGCGTGCCGGGCTCCGGGAGTGCGCTGGAGCAGGTTCTCCAGCAGCCAGTCGAGCTTGTCGCTCGTGCCGTTCGACGGCGCGTGCGGATGAGCCCCCGTGGATGGTGCGTTCATCGGGTGTCGTCCTCCGGACGGGAAGAAGAGGATTCGGTGGTCGGACCGTCGGGCGCCTGGCCCTGGACGGCGCGGCGGAAGGCGCCGAACCGGGCGGCGGACTCCGCCGGCGAGTGGGCCGGTCCGGGCTTCGCAGCGGGCTGCGGGGCCGGGCCGGAGGAGTGCGCGCTCGCCAGGGTCCGGCCGCGTCGCCGCTTGGGCAGACCGCTCTCGCCGAACTCCGGTGGCCCGTCGGAGCCGGCCGCGGCCGGGGCGTGGTCGGGTGTGGCGGGCGGGCCGGACGGGTTCTCGGGCCCGGCCGGCGCGGGCGCGGC
>NZ_BAAAMJ010000012.1:0-65884 GCF_039529215.1 Streptomyces sodiiphilus
CGGCTCCTGACCAGCAGCGATAGCGAACTGCAACTGGAGCACTAGAGGCCCCTTCTGCAAGGCTGACCGCGAGGCCGGAGATGCGGGCGGCACACGCCCGTTTCCGGGCGCGGCTGGAAGCCGAGATCGCCGCCGGCCGCTGGACGTCACCTGCCCGCGAAGCCGCATCGGGGTAGCTGACGGGCCGAGCCCGGACGAGGGCTGTCCCTGGCGTGTTTGTCAGGGGCAGCCCCAACGTCCTACCGGGCAGCGAAGCCCACAAACACTGTCCATGCTGCCGCATCGACCGCAAGTCCACGGCGGGCTATGTCCTTGGAGTCCCGTACATGGACGACGTGAGAGCGGACGGCGACCTCGACGCACTGCCCCCCGTCCCCAGTGCTGTAGCTGCTCTTGAACCAAGCCAGTTCGGACTCAACACTCATGTCTCTCCCAGCAACTTCTCTACGTATGAAAGTGACTCACTCGGTGTGAGGGCCTGCGCTCGGAGGATCCCATAACGGGCTTCCAGCTCCCGGACCTTCGACTGCTCTGAGTAGAGGCGGCTGTCGCCTTGCACCTCCGCGTAGGCGATCCTCCGACCTTCAGATGTGTCGATCAGGGTGAACGGGCCGCCCAGCGCCCCGTGGTCCTCTCGACTGATCGGCATAATCTGGATCTCGACGTTCCGCTTGTGGCCGATGAGCAGTACCTGCTCCAACTGGTGCCGCAGTACGTCTCTACCCCCAAGAGGCCTCTGGAGGACGCATTCTTCCAGGACGAAGCTCACCAACGGCGCGGGCGTCCGGGCATAGATCTCCTGCCTCGCCAGACGTGCATTCAGCCCTTGCTCGATCCGGTCGTGATCGAGCAGGGGGCGGCGGACCGAGAACACTGCTCGGGCGTAGTCCTCGGTCTGCAACAAGCCGGGGACGGCATACATCTCGTACACGTGCAGCCCGACGGCCTCTGCCTCCAACCGGGCCGCGTCCCGGAAGAACGCCGGATACTGGGCCCGAGCCACCTCCTCCTTCATCTCCAGGAGTACCCCGGCCGCGTCCAGCACCTCGTCCGCCTGGTCGATGAACCTCGGCGGCGGCACACGGCGCCCCTGCTCGTACGCGGCGATGGTCGACGCCGAGTAGCCCGTCCGGGCGCCGAACTCGGGCCGTTCCATACCCGCCCGCATCCGGAACCGTTTCAACTGCCGCCCGAAGGCGCGCAGGACACCGGACCCGACCTCCGGCCCGAGCTGCCGTTCCCCGCCACCGTCGTCGCCGCTCGCGGACGTCACGTCCACCAGTCCCGCCGGTTCACTCATCTCCGCACCACCTCTCACGGCCAACGCGGCCCCCGCGCCGGCAGTCACGCTCCACCTCGCAGACACCCGCACTCCGGACACCTACAGCGACCCTCCGTGCCCGCGCCGTATCTGGTCACGCTAGGACGGCAGCGGCAGCGTGGGCCACATGAACAGCCCAATCTCCACCCCACGGGGGTACGCCCCCGACGCCGAAACCGCCAACCTGCTGGAGCGCCGGCTTCGAGCGGTGCCCGGCGATGAACCCGGCCAGCACGAGCGATCCGGTAGGGCAACAGACCTGGGGGTCCATAGCCCTCACCGCACAGGCGTCGTCCGCTCGGTGCAGCTTATGGCCCTGACCGCGCCCGCCTCGTTGCGGCGCCCGCAGCCCTTTACCCGGCTGCCGCCGTCATGTTGCCCCTTCCAGTACGGGTCCGCGTGGCCGTCGGAACCGGGTTAGGCGTCGACGGCGATGACATCGACGCGGCAACGGGCCGCTCCGCTCTGCTTCCTGATGTGGTCGTCGCTGGTGATCAGTGGTGTGTCAGGGACTTGGCGAGGGCGACGTACGGTGCGTCACCGACTGGTTCGCCGACAGGGCTTTGACCCGACCCCATGACGAAAGCCGCCGGCGACTTCTCGCGGTGCACGGTCGCGACGTGGCCTCGCTCCGGGGCGTCAAGCAATCCTTGAGATGGGCGCGAGCCTCGCTGTAGCTGTCGCAGTGCACGACGGACATGGTGGCACCTCCTTCCCCTCTGTGAGGCCAGCCATTGTCGCGAGGAGGCCACGTACGTTACGTACGTCCGGTCGGATCAAGGGCTGGTGAGGAGGACCAGATACGGGCCGAACTCGGAGTCGAGGGTGAGGCGGCCCAGCTTCTGGTACTCGCGCTGGATGGCGTGGATCAGGTCGGCCATGGAGACCGGTTTGCCGGACTCGGCCGCCAGGTAGGCGGCGGTGACGGCGATGGAGCGGATGTTGCCGCCGGCCAGCTCGAAGGACTCGGCGCAGAAGTCGAGGTCCAGATCGGTGCCGCGGGGGAGTACCGGGCCCAGGCAGCGTTCCCACAGGACGCGGCGGTGGTCGGCGTCGGGGAGGGGGAAGTCGATGACGAGGTCCAGGCGGCGGGTGAAGGCGTCGTCGAGATTGGCGCGGAGGTTGGTGGCGAGGATGGCCAGGCCGTCGAAGGTCTCCATGCGCTGGAGCAGGTAGGCGCTCTCCACGTTGGCGTAGCGGTCGTGGGCGTCCTTGACCTCGGAGCGCTTGCCGAAGATCGCGTCGGCCTCGTCGAAGAGGAGGACGCCGTTGATTCCGGCGGCCTCGGAGAAGATCCGCTCCAGGTTCTTCTCCGTCTCGCCGACGTACTTGTCGATGACGGTGGCGAGATCGACGGTGTAGAGGTCCAGGCCCAGATCGGCGGCGATGACCTCGGCGGACATGGTCTTGCCCGTGCCGGAGTCTCCCGCGAAGAGGGCGGTGACGCCGCGGCCCCGGCCGCCGCCGGGGCGCATGCCCCACTCGCCCAGGACGAGGTCCCGGTGCCGGGCGCGGGCAGCCAACTCCTGGAGCTGGGCGAGGGCGTCCGGGGGCAGCACCAGGTCGGGCCAGCCGACGGCCGGTTCGATGCGGCGGGCGAGACGGTCGAGACCGGCCGCGTTCTGGGCGCGGGCCCCGGCGCGCACGTGCTCCGGGCGGAGCGGGCCGCCGTCCAGCGCGGCGGACTGCTCGGCGGCGCGTGCGGCGCGGGCGAGCTGGTCGGGAGTGAGGAGGAAGGGCGACAGGAGGTGGTCCAGCTCGAGGCCCTGGGCTGGTGGGCCGTCGTAGCAGCGGGACCACAGGGCGGCGCGGGAGGCCGGTTCCACGCGTGGGGTGGGCAGCAGCAGCGGGGGGCGGGCCGACCAGGTGGCGTCCCACGGGACACGGCCGGTGAGCAGCACCGGCAGCGACGGCAGCGCGGCGTCGGCGAGCGCCCGCAGCACCTCGGTGCGGGGGCTCTGCGCCCCGACGAGTGCGTCGACCGGCCCGCAGACCAGTCCGGCGCCGGTGAGCCGGGCCTCCCGGGCAAGGGTGCGCACGGCCTCCGGCGGGCGCGGGTCACCGCCGAGCCGTTCCAGGTCCACGGCGAGAACGGTGCGCCCGGCGGCCGTCAGCGCGGCGGCGGCCAGGGCGCCGCCCGCGCCGCCCTGCTCCTCCCGCAGATATACCAGCGGCAGCCCGTCGGCGAGGGTGCGGGCGAGCGGTGCCGGGTCGCCGGCCCCGGCCAGGTCCCGCCACAGCTGGTGGGCGTGGGGCGGGGCCAGCAGGCCGGCCAGCCGGGGGTCGGGAGTGTCCTCGCCGAGCAGATGGGCGGCGACCCGGTCGGGGACGCGCAGCGAGCGGCCGAGAAACGGCCGATCCGGTTCCTCCACCAGCAGCAGCCCGCCGTCGAGCAGCGGCGCCTGCGGGTCGAAGCGGGCGCGGGCGGACGCGTCGGCGGGGGAGAGGCCGCAGAGGCCGAGTGCGAGGCCGATGGCGGGGCGACGACGGGTCACGTCGTCGTTGAGATAGCCGTAGAACTGCTCGAAGCGGTCGTCGAGATCGGGGAGGAGCGCGATGAGCAGGATTTCGATGTCGAGGCTGGTGAGGCCGAAGGCGGTGGCGAGGGCGTGCAGCCGGGTGGGCGGCCGGGCTGCGGAGGCTCGTTCCTCGGCCTCGGCGAGGCGGGCCGCGTCGGCCTCGTCGGGGGCGGGGTCGAGGGACCTGCCGTGGTCGAGGAGGCGGCGGACGGTCTCGTCGCTGAGGTAGAGGCCGCGGAACGCGTCGTCGGGAGCCGGGTCGGTGCGCTGCCGGGCGTCGACGGCGCGCCGCACGCGTGCCTCCACGAGCAGGGCGCGGTCCAGGAGGTGGCGCAGGCTCGGGTCGTGCGGATCGGGGGCGGGTGGGTCGGGCACGACGGGTGGGGCCGATGGGGGAGGTGGGACATTGGGCCCTTCGGGGCCGGTACCGGTCACGATTCCTCCTCGGAGACCCGGGAGGCGATGCCGGAGCGGCGCCCGCCGCCGGTGCCGCCCCGCTCCTCCCGGGCGGCGGCCTCCTCGGCGCGGCGCCGCTCGGGGCTGGGCCCGTCGGGGAGGGTGCCGTACAGCGGCAGGCCGCCGTTTCCGGCGGGCGCGCGGGACTCGGCCTCGGCGCCGGGCAGGCCGGAGAAGCCGACGCGCAGTCCCTCGTCGCCGACCGGTGGCCCGGCCGGGTAGCGCGGCGAGGCGGTGACGGGCACGCTGACCACCAGGTCGAGGGAGGGCTTCAGCTCCCCGCCGAGCGCGTTCCAGACGTCGGCGAAGGACCGGTCGGTGGGCGGGGGCAGCGCGATGGTCATGGGGACGGGCACGCCGAGCGCGGCGAGTTCGCCACCGAGGCGCTCCTCGGGCAGTACATCGTGACCCATCAGGCAGACCAGCAGGGCGGAGAGCAGCCGGTGTTCGTCCTCGGGCCGCCTGGTCCAGGCGGTGATGAGATAGGAGAGCTTGAAGAAGCGGGGCGGGCGGACACGGGCCACCACCACGCCCTCCTCGTTGTACTCGTTGTGCAGTCCGCGCTGGCGCCGCCGCATGTCCTCCCGGATGTCGTAGAGGTAGAGGTTGATGGTGGGGGCGCTGACCTTGGCCGCCCACTCCCGGGTGGGCGCGTCAAAGACGACGGTCACCTGCGAACCGGCGAGTGCCTCGGCGCGGAACAGGCCGCGCAGGGCCTCGTCGACCTCATGGATCACCGCTGGCTCCGTCCCTCCTCGTCGGGCAGTCGTGTGTCATCGTCCGGCCGGTCAGCCGCGGCCCGCGAAGTCCGGTGGCTGGAGGTTGCGCTGAACGACCAGGACCTCTTCCTCCAGATCCTCGGCGAGGCGCAGCCCCGACACCGTCGCCTGGAGCATGCGGGGGCCGAGCTGGTCGCGGCGCAGCACGATCACCTGCGCCTCGAAGGTGCCGTCGCGGCCGACTGTGACCGGGGAGCGGGCGGCCGTGATGCCCGGCTGCCAGGTGAGCTTCACCGTGCTGCGCGGGGGGAAGTTCTCGCCGCGTGCGATGACCACTCCTCCGGGTGGTGCGACGGTCGGTGTGACCGTCAGTTCCGGCTGGAGGATGGTGAGCCGGGCGTTGGCGGTGTTGTTGTCGCGGTCCGGGTCCGGGGTCGCGGCCGTGACGCGGGCACGCACCACGCTGCTGATCGGATAGTCATAGATCGCGGATTGGGCGATCTCCAGACGACCGCCGGCCGGGACTGTGCAGGGGGCGTCTTCAGTGCAGTCGGCCAGCTCGGAGATCTCCCGTGCGGCGGCCGGTGCTCCGGCGACCCGGGGCCAGGCGGTGCTGAGCACGACGTCCTCGGCGGTGTCGGGCCCGGCGTTGGTGATGACGAACCGGGTGGTGGTGGAGAGACCGGTGTAGCTGGGGTCGGGATCGATGACCGCGGTTACCGCCAGGTCAGCTTCCGGGTCGGGCGGCTCGGGCGGGTCGTCCGGGGGATCCTCGTCCCCTGGCGGGGGTGCCAGCACGGTGAAGGTCGCGGTGTCACTGCCGGTGTTGCCGGAGGTGTCGGTGGCGGTGCAGGTGACCTCGGTGGTTCCGACAGGGAAGCGGGAACCGGAGGGCGGCGCGCATTCCACGGGGAGCGGCCCGTCCACGGCGTCCTCGGCCGTGGCCGTGTACTCGATCACGGCACCGTTCTCGTCCTCGGCGCGGACGGTGAGGTCATCGACGGTGACGACCGGGGGCTCGACATCGCCCACGATGATGCTGATGCGCTGCTGGTACGGCGGCACGGGGTCATCGGGATCCGGCGGATCGTCCCCACCCGGGCCTCCTTCGGGTCCGCCTTCGGGGCCCCCTTCGGGTCCGCCCTCGGGTCCGCCTTCGGGTCCTCCTTCGGGTCCTCCTTCCGGGCCCCCTTCGGGTCCTCCCTCCGGTCCTCCTTCCGGGCCCCCTTCGGGTCCTCCTTCGGGTCCGCCTCCGGGGCCCCCTTCGGGCCCGCCCTCGGGTCCGCCCTCGGGTCCTCCTTCCGGGCCCCCTTCGGGTCCGCCTTCCGGTCCGCCCTCGGGTCCTCCCTCGGAACCGCCCTCCGGGCCGCCCCCGCAGCCGTCGCCGGGCCCGCCGATCAGGCCACCGATCAGGCCCGCGACGGCGCCGAAGCTGTGGCCGCCGTCGTGGCCGCCGAGGACGCCGCCGATCAGTCCGGCGACCGCCCGGCCGTGGCAGCCTTCCGGGCCGCCTGTGCCGCCGCCGGCGACGGTACCTCCGACGACGCCGCCCACCTGGCCCTCGCCGGGACCGCCGATACCGCCGCCGACGGCCCCGGCGACGGCGCCCGCGCTGCCTCCGGTGGCACCGTCGCTGGTCCCGGCAGAGGTGCCGTCGGACGTGCCCCCGCCGTCCGCGCCCTTCACGGTGCCCCCCACCGCCGTTCCTCCGATGGCCGTCCCGCCTCCCACCGTTCCGCCGGTCCCCCAGGAGCCACCGTGGCCACGGCCCATGCCCCATCCCAGGGGAGGGGGACCCGGCGGGCTCTCCTCCGGGGCTTGGCCGTCGATCAGAAACTGGACCGTGCAGTCGAGACGGACGCCCTGCGGCGCGTCTTCGGCGACCTCGATCGTCTCCTCGAAACGGGCGGTGCCGCCGCTGACCACGGTCCGGCTCGGCGGCTCCAGGGTGACGGTGAGAGCGGGATGGCAGCCGCGGGTCTCATAGCCGACCGTGGTGGGCAAGTTGGTGAGGCCGTCCCCGATGGCCTCGGCGACCTCGTCCTCCTCGATGCCGCTCAGCAGCGTGCCGTTGGTGGCCTCCACGACCGCCGTGGCCTGGCCGCGGATCGAGGGAACATCGCTCCAGTCGACCTCGCGTTCGCCGTCGAGGCCGTCGCCGACCTCGGTCTCGATGTCCACGGCCACGACCCTGGCGTCCGCGTCCTGCAGCGCCTCCATGGCGTCGTCCATGGTGATGGCGACACTGGGGTCGTGGCTCGAGGCGTCGCCGACCAGGACGACGATGGGGCTGGAATCGCTCCGGAACGTCCCTGCGGCTCCGGAGACGATCTGCCAGAGGGCATGGATCCAGTCCTCGGCGGGGCCTTCGCTCCCGAAGCCCCGGTCGGCGGTCAGCTGATCGACACCGTCCCGCACCTCGTCCAGGTCATAGGTGAGGCGGGTGAACACCTCGAAGGTCCGGTCCCCGTCCACCTCGGCGTCGCCGAAGGTGGCCACCGCGAACCGGGAGTCGGGCTGTTCCTCGCGCACCCGGCGGGTGATGTCGCTCAGATCCCGCTGAATGCCGTCGATGACGGGCCCCATGCTGCCCGTGCCATCGACCAGCAGCACCACGTCCGGACGCGCGGGCACCACCGGGGTGGTGACCTCTTTGTCGCCGGTCAGCGAGTCGCCGGGGTCCAGCTCCGCCGTGACCCGGTCGGGGGTGACCGTGCCGGGCGGAATGGCCGCAGTGGGGCCGACGCCGCCGGGCGGGGAGAGGACGGCGAGCAGGAGTGCGATGGCCAGCAGCGCACCGAGCCCGCTGATCCCCACTCCAACCTTCCGGTGGAAGCGCTGAATCCCCCGCACAGAACACCCCATTCTAGATCGGTGGAGCCGGTCTCCACCCTCGCGCGGGTGCGTGGCGGGCGCAGCGGTGCCCGAGCCAGACCTTCGGGAAGCGCGGCGTGCCCCAAAGGCCCCGACGGCGCCGGGTCCGTCCGGGCGGTTCGATGCGGGCACTCGGCGCGGAGCGTGTCCGGGTCACCGCCGGGCCCACGGGATGGGCTGCGGCCATCTGCCGCGTTGCCGGGATCGCCCTCATATGCCGCGGCACGGGGACGGCCCGCCGCGGTGCAGTTGACCGTATCCGGCCCCGTGGGTTGATCCGGCGTGGATCGAGCGCGTTCCGGGACTGCTGAAATCTGATCAGATAAGTCCCTGGCGCAGGGCATAGGCCACGGCATGCGAGCGGTTGCGCAGATTTAGCCTGGTCATGACAGCATGAAGCACATTCTTGATCGTGCGTTCGGAGTAGGCGAGCTTCACGGCGATATCCGCTGTGTCGTATCCCTCGGCGACCAGACGCAGCACTTCGATCTCGCGGTTGGCGAGGCCCGTGAAGTTCAGGCCGCGAGGGCTGAGCACCTGGCCCTGCACCTGGCCCACCTGAACCAGCAGGCTGCCCAGCAGATCGGGCGGCACGTAGCCCTCGCCGCGGGCCACCGCCGAGATGACCTGGACCATCCGCTCCGCGGTCGCTTCGTGCCGGCGGACCACGCCGGTGAAGCCGCACTCGGCGGCGGAGACCAGTTGCTGCGCGTCCACCTCGGTGAGCACCAGGACGCCGCGAGCCGATCCGGCGCGCTGGATCTTCCGCAGGGTGCGCAGCACCTCGTCGTCGACGGAGTCCACGACCACCACGACGACCTCGGGAGGATCGGGGGAGTCCTGAGTCAGCAGCTGGATCTCGGGGCGGGACCGCAAGTGGTTGGCCGCCCCGGCCTGTGAGATGGGATCCGCTGCGCGCAGTTCCACCCGTACCCGGCCCGAGGGCCTTTCCTGAATGGCATTCATCGTGCCCCTCCCCTCCCGTGGAGCCCCACCCTCCGTTGAGTAACTGTCACGCAGCGAGTCCGATCACTCCTGCGCGCAGGGATTTCCACAAAAACCACACGAGGCGGCCGGGCATCCGCCAAAGACTGAGAGGGAATATGCCCCTGCCCGAAAGTGTTCCTGACCGGCCGGTGTCCTCGCTTCCGGCCGCCCCTACGGTTCGTCGCATGACTGTTACGGCGAGCTTTGACGCGTCCTCTGTGGTCGTGGAGCCCGGTGGTGAGGCCGAACTCACCGTGCGCGTGCTCAACTCGGGCGACACGGTGGAGGAGGTCAGGTTCGAGGTGGCCGGGCCGTGTGCCGACTGGGCCACCGTGGAGCCGGAGAGCCTCTCGCTCTATCCGGGAGCCTCCGCCTCGGCGACGCTTCGGCTGCGCCCGCCCCGGGAGCCGTCCCTGGCCGCCGGGGAACTGCCCATCGGTGTCCGTGTGGTGCCCACCAGCGACAAGAGCGAGGTCACCGTGCCGGAGGGCACGGTGACCGTGCTGCCCTTCTCCGAGGTCACCGCCGAGTTGGTGCCGCGCAGCACGCACGGCGCGTGGCGAGGACGGCACGAGGCCGCGGTGGACAGCCGGGGCAACACCCCTGTCACCGTGCGGCTCAGCGGTCAGCAGAGCGGAGAAGGCGCCCGCATCCTCGTCGAGCCCGCCGAGCTGACCATTCCGCCGGGCGAGACCAAGTTCGCCAAGGTCGCCATCAAACCGGCCAAGCGCCGCTGGCGCGGCGCGCCGGTCACCCATCCGTTTCAGGCCGTGGTGGCGCCGCAGACGCCGGAAGGAGAGCCCTCGCCCCCGCCGCTGGTCCTCGACGGCTCCTACCAGCAGCAGCCCATCCTGCCGAGCTGGCTGCCCCGGGCGCTGATCGCCGCCTTGCTGGCGATCGCGCTGCTGGTCGGTCTCTGGTTTGCGGTACTGCGGCCCACCGTGGAGTCCGCGGCCCGCGAGGCCATCACGCCGGAGGCCCTCGATGAGGCGGAGCGGGAGCGGGAGCGGAGGGACGGGGGAGAGACCGGCGGCCCCGGCGGCGACGGGGCGGGGACCGACGGCGTGCCCGCAGGGGAGGACCCGGACGGCAGCGGCAGCGGGCCCGGCGGCGGAGGCGACAGCAGCGGGACGGACCCCGGCGCTCCGGGCGGACCCGGCGGCCCCGCGGCCCCGGCGAGCGCCCGCGCAGAGGTGCAGTCCCGGGCCGGCGGCGGCACCGAGACCGTGACGGTCTACACAGTGCCGGGCGCCAGTGTCTTCCACCTGACGGACATCGTGGTCCAGAACCCGCAGGGCGACGCGGGCAGCCTGACGCTCTCCAGCCGGGGGGAGTCGCTGCTCAGCCTGGCCCTGGAGAACTTCCGGGACTCCGACTACCACTTCGTCACCCCGATCCTGGTACCGGCCGGCGGCGAGATCACGGTCACCCTCAACTGCCGGGAGGTCGGTCGGCCGGTAGGGGCCTCCACCCCGTCCCAGTGCAATGAGGCGGTCTTCATCAGCGGACTGCTGGTGGAGGAGGAGAGCTGACCGGAGGAGAGCCGCGCGCCTGCGGGGCTCCCCGCCGGGCACGCGCCGCGCCGCCCGGGCTCCTCGGGGGTCCGGGCGGCGCCTCAGCGGGCCGGTCCGTCAGAGGGCTCGCTCTCCTGAGGCCCACGGCGGTCAGCCGGAGGTCTCCTCCGCTTCCTCCTCGCCCTCTTCCGCCCGCTGGACGAACGAGCCCTGGACATCGGCGGGCTCCTCGTCCTCGCCCTCGCCGTCCTCCGTCATCCGCTGCACGGCGGCAGACGGGGCGGCGGCCGTGGCAGCGGCTGGGGCGGCGGGGGCGGGGGCGGGCTCGGCCATCACCCGCTCGGCGTTGGCCGCGGCCTCGCGCTCGAAGCGGTCCGAGGGATCACTGACCCGGACCCCGTCGGCCGTCTCGGTCCCGTCGACCGGGCCGCTGCGCTGCTGAATGACATGGGTCAGCTCATGGGCGATCAGGGTGCGGCCCGCCTCGGTGGACGGCTCGTAGGCGTCGCGCTGGAAGACCACGTGGTCGCCCGCGGTGTATGCGCGTGCCCCCAGCTCCTTCGCCGAGTCGCCGGCCTCGGAACCGGTATGGATCCGGACCCCGGAGAAGTCGGCGCCGAGACGGGCCTCCATGTCGACCCGGGTCTCGGTGTCCAGCGGCTCCCCGCCCGAGGCCACCACCTGGTGCACGGAAGACCGGGACTCTTCCTCCTCCGCGTTCTCCGTACCGCCGTGGCCATCGGCGCCCTGGCGCTGCAGCACCCTGCCCATGGCACCGTTGCCCACTGCCCTTTGCAGCGTGCCCACCCCCGACGTGCCGAGGACATCCGGTCGGCCGGCCACCGCGGCCCGGACCATATGGGACATCTCTTCCGGCTGCCGCGAGGCCTCCGGACGGCCCATCTCGGTGTCCTCGTGCTCATGGCTGTGCGCATGCATCCGCGGCTCCCCTCGCACCCGTCCCGGACAGCTGTTCCGGCCGCCTCCAGCCTGACCGGCCCGGTGCACCGAGGTCCAGGACGGCCCTTGCCGCCCGCGTACACACCGCCCTGCCCTTTCGGGCAGGACGGGCTGCGCGGCGACCGGCGACGGCGACCCGGTGCTGCGTGTTTTCGGAACAGCTTGGGAATCGCGTTCCAGGCGGGTGAACCTGCAGACCCTTCACGTGCCACCCGGGGATGGTCTCCCGCCAGCCAGTACACCGCCAAACACCACTGCAAGCTTTCCGCCTCTCAGGAACGGTCCCTGGTGGCTCCGTGCGGTGTTGAGCAATCAGTGGGCTCCGTTCTCTCCCTGTCGGAAGCTGGGAATTGGTGGACGTGAAAGGTGAGCCCGGTGATTCGGCCTGATTGGATGACGGGGCCGTGTTGAACGACGTCGTTGATGTTGTTGTGTACGGTGCCCTGACGTGTTGTTGAAGCAGCGGCGAGCCGCTGCAACGAGGTGAGCAGAGAACGCAGGTCGTCGCTTGTGATGTCTCCGGCTTCAACGAGCTGTTGCAGGCGGGCGTGCCACTGGTCTCTGATATCCGAGGTGGTCTGCTCATCCTCTGTGTCATCGAGGGTGAGTAGCTGGCTTCTTGCGTCGTCCAGCTCGGCGATTGCGGCAGTGCCCGAACCGGTACGTGCCAAGAGGCGTCCGACAAGTCCTCGGGCGTGCGCCCAGGAGTCGGTGACCATGAGGGAGACCAGTGTGGTTGCTCCCGTTGCCGCAAGGGCAGCCAATTCGCTGTCCATTGTCTTCTCCTAAATGAGAGGGGCCCCGGATGTCTCATCGGACGCTTGAGCGCCGAGGTTCGACTCCTCTTCGTCCTTCGGCGTGAAGGCTGCCGGTGGGTCGAAACTGCGCAGAAGAATCTCGGCCGTCTCGTGACGGTTCTGTTCCTTGATGAGGTTGGAGAACTGCTTGGCCAGCATCGTCCGCCGGGCGTCTCCTTCCGCGAATCCCATGGTGTCGAAGAGATCCGAGAGATGATCCGCAGCTGTCCGTTCTCGTGGCGCGGAGGCAGTGTCCTCTTCGAGGAAATCTGGAGCAGGCGGCTCACCGTTCTGCTGCGGCAACAGGCTCTGAAGTCGTTCGGGAACGTCGGTGTCGTTGGCTGCGGATGTGAGCTGTGCCAGCAGAGCGAGGTCTGCCACGGTCCTTTCCACATGCTCGTTGTTCTTGGCGAGCCACCAGACCACTGCGCTGCCGGTGTCCCTCAACACATCCTCGCCCAGGTACTGACGCTTGCTCTGCTCGTACTTGCGTTGGTGCTCCCAGACTGCCTCGTCCTTGCGTACATCAGCGAGTCTGTCCAGGCGTTCCTGGTCCTGCCGGAGCAGGGTGAGATCGATACTCTCCGCCATGACCTGGAGATGTCCTGTGGGGTCCGGACACAGACAGCTGAGGGCGCCGCTGAGCTCGTGCTGGACGAGTGAGGCCTGGCCAGGCTCCCGTTTCTCGGTGATGGTGCGGGCACGGTTCAGGACCGCCTCGGCGGCGAGTCCTGCCGGATTGAGAACAGGGGTATGTCCGAGTGATTCGACCGGGTACCACCGCACGGTGGCCGAGAAGACGAAGTGGTAATCGTCCCAGAGGCTGGGCAGCGCTACTTGGCGGAGGTGGTATTCCGTGCGTTCCACGGGAGGGGCCGTGAGTTGTTCTTCGAAGCTGGCCGGCATGGGGCCGCGGCGCAGCGCAGCGATCCGGAAGGCTGCTGCGGGGACAATGAGGAGGAGGATGGCAAGTATCGGCCATACCCACGTGGGCCACTTCTGCGTCAGCCCCATGATGGCCAGCAGCAGGCCGCTCAGGACGCTGAGAAATACAGTTGTCGTCTTTTGCGCAGTCGTCACGGTTGAGTCCTTTTGGCAGCGCGAGGCGGCGGGGTGGCTGGACAGAGCCCCTGGGCCACGCTGATCTTGTGAAGTAGCCGTTCGGCGGTTTCAGTAGGGCGCGCGGGGCCTCCTGGGACGGTGCGCTCGGCTTTGCGGGCACTTTCGTACAGCGCGGCGAAGACCTCACCCCGTCTTTCCCCGCATCGCTCGGCCGCGTTGACGAGGAGGTCCAGCAGAAGCTCGCCGAGGTGTCCTGTGTCGTCGGCTGCCTGGCAAAGCCAGCGTTCCGCGAATGGTTGCCATATCGCCCGGGGCAGCGTGGTCAGTGCCGCACGCCAGCAGGTGGTCAATGAGCGCTGGACGGCGTTCTCCTCCGCCAGCGCGCGTGAGGTGGCGGAGATATCCATCAGTGGCACCGGAGCAGAGACGCGCAGGAAGATGCCCAGGTCGGAGGGTGAGAGCTCGGATCGTGCGAGGCGGACGAGCAGCCTTCGGCGCAGTCGGCGACTGCTCTCCGCCAAGTCGCACAACGCTTGCACGGCACGCGTGGTATCGCGCTCACGCCGGGCCAGGTAGTACAGCCTGAGGAGGGCCTGGTCCGGATGGCTCGCCGCTAGGACGTCGGCGCAAATTCGGACAAGTACCTGTGCGAACTCTCCCCTGAGGCGTCGCTGGGCACACCACTGATAGATCCGCTCGCGGAAATATCTGCCGTGAGCCGGGTCGTTCAGGCCGCAGGTGAGCGCATGGACAGCGGCTTCGAGCCGCGCCCTGCTCACCGTCTCAGAGCTCCAGCCCTCGGCGAGAGACGCCAGACCGTCCTCGCGCCCGGTCCGCAGATACTGACCGGCCACGCCGGCCACCAGGCCATCACGAACAGCAGAGGTGACGTGGGGATCGTTCAGATCCACGACACGCGTGACCCACGTGCCCAGGTGGGGCCGCAGGTCAGGCATGTGGTCCCAGAAGTGTGCGCGGACTGCGGAGTCATAGTCCAGATCAGCGAAACGAACGTATCCGTCCACATCGGCATTGGCTGCTATCTCCGTCAGCCGCTCAGCGAGGTCCTTGTGCTGGAGCAGCGGCCCCTCTTCCGGCGGGCAGCCGAGAGTCCGCAGCAGAAGCTGAGCCGCACGGTGGACCACATCGGCGTGCGCCCCGTGGAGCATGGAGACAGCGATGAGCAGTGCCCGCTGAGGAACCTCGGGTAATCCGGTGACCAGCGCGGCGACTTCCTCGCGTCGGTCGTTCCGTGCCCTGCTGGCCGTCGCGCACCACTGCGCGAACCCCTCGTCCGACCGGGCGGTCTCACGGGCACGGCGCACCAGATCAGCGAAGTCCGCGATCTCCCGCATCGGTCTTTGCTCGTCGCGCAGGAATTCAGTGACGGTGTCGTCGGGGCGGAGGTACTGCTCATGCGGGATGCCGTGCACGCGGAGATGTCGCCGGAGAACGCTCAGGCCGCGAGGCCGCCGGATTTCCACCCGGTAGTGCTGGAGGTCCGGCTCGAGGGTGCTGCCGTGCGGCATGACGATGACAAGATGTGCATGCCGTTTGTCGACGGCCTTGCGAAGAGCCGACAGGCCGGCCCGGGCCGCGGACCACTGACGGCTGTCGGCAGTGGCCAGATCCAGCAGCAACTGGTCACCGGTCTCCACCAGAGCCGGGTCGTGGAGAGACAGTTCATCTTCCTCACCGGGCAGGAGCTCGTGGAAGACGCCGCCATCCCGGCGGTACTCACGCAACAGTACGCGGGCCGCGGAGGTGCGGCCGCTGCCAGGGGCACCGTCCAGGATGACGGTGCCGGTGTCGGCGAGTATGGCGCGGGCCCTGCCCATGTTGAAGGGATCGACCAGAACGCGCTTCAGCCAGCGAAGTTGGTCTTCCGCGATCTGCCGGAAGGCCGGCTTGTCCGAGTCCTGCAGTTGGGAGCCGACGTTGACGTAGATGTTGCCGGGGCCCGTGTGCGTGAAACCTTGCAGGTTCTCGACCTGCGTGCTGCTGTGCTGGTTCACCGGACGTTGTCCTCGCCTCGCTCCGGCCCACCGAACCGATGCTGGATCGTGCCGTGATTATCGCCCTCGAAGTACGTCATTCCGTTCCCCGAGATGTGCCGGTCGCCCGACACGTGGCGGGAGTTCTGGTAGATATGGCCGTTGCCCGTGTGGACCGGGCCGTGGGAGCCCTTGACGACGATGCCACCGACGTCTCCGGTGAAGTCACGGCTCTGTACGGCTGTCCCACTCACGGCCCCAATCGAGTTGGCCACAGTGTCCGATGCGGGCAAGGTCTCATTGACTCGGTCCAGGTCGCTTATCCCGGGGATCAACTCGGCCACCAGATCACCAATGCGCCTGATACCTGTTTCGGTGTCGTGGGTATCGAACGGAATGGACTGAAGGTCGGCGAGTCGTGCCAGCTCGGGTGGTAGGTCGGCCTTGCTCAGCCGGTCCGTCTTCCGGCCGTCCAGGATAGGAACGACCGGAAGTTCACAGGCGAATGCTTCCTTGATCTCCCTGCGCACCCAGTCCTCCGGTTCGTGCAGGCGGGTCTGGAATTTCGTCCAGTTCGGTCCGATGACGGTCAGCAGGAGAGAACTGCGTCGCAGTGCGGCCAGCAGGGCGTCAGGGTAGGCCTCGCCAGGGGTGATGGACTTCGACGCGCGGAAGATGCGATTCGGGCCGAAGCGACGTGACAGCTCCTGGTCGATAAGGGCGGCGGTTTTTTCTCCGTCACCTGTGCGGTAGTTGATGAAGACCTCGTTCATGGTGATCCCTTTCTCAGAAAGTGGGCAAGCGCGACAAAGTGCCGAGCCGCGGCCCCAGCAGACGTACCGAAGGGTGGTCCGAATGGCGAGCCAGGACTCGAGCCAGGCGTTGTAGATCGATCGTGACAGTCGCTGAGCGCACTGCCGCCAAACCGTCGAGCAGGGGCGACGTCAGTGCACACGCGTGGTCGATTTCTCCTGCTGCGGCATAGGCGAGGGCACGGCGCACGCCGTACCGCACCTGCGTACGCACCGCCTCTTGGCCGACCAAGGCGAGCTGCCGATCCAGTTCCTCGCACGCTTCTCGCGGTCGACCGAGATCCACCAGGCACCAGCCTGTGACCATGCTGACTGGGTCGGGGAGGTGCATGGTGCCGATCACCGGCTCGCCGGAGCCGTCCTCCTGACGAGCGAGGAGTGCCCGAGCGCGGTCCAGGGCATGCAGGCAAGCATTGAGGTCACCTGCGAGTGCGTGTCCTTGTGCTTCTCGTTGGGCCGCCAGCCCGCGGATCCGCGGTGGCAGCGTGCTGCTCTGTGCGCGACGGGCCAGGGCAACCGTCTGCTTGGCGTCTTCCCGGTACAACGTGACCAGAGCCCTGCGGACCAATGCGTAGCTTGCCAGTGCCTGGTCTCCACCAGCAGCTGCCAGATCGACCGCGCGCTGTGTCCACCACAGTGCCGCGCGTTCGTCCCCGGTCTCCTGCACCAGCCAACCGACATACTCTGCGTACCGGGAGCCGAGCGCCAACAGTTGCCGACGGGTACCAGTGTCGGTTTGAGCAGACAGTTCCCGCAGAGTGTGCGTCTGCGCGATCAGGACAGGCAAGAGCAGACCGGGTTCCACGGTCTGACCCAGTTTCCGGTAGTGCGTGAATAATGAGCGAGATGCTTCCAGCATGCCGGCACCTGTAGCTGGGGAGGGCGATCCCGTTCTGTCCGACCGCCATGTCATCAGCGATGCGACGCCGGTGCCCAACACCTCCCGTCGGCCTACGGGCTGGAAGTGGTTCTGGCCGTCCGGCGACAGTTGCATGATCCAGTTCTCCTCAGCGACTTGGCTCGCAGTCGGCTCGGCGAGTGTGTCAGCATCGTCCTGGACGACCAGGGCGATCAGTGCTCCGTCGGCGCCGAGGGCGGCGTCACACAGTCGAACGAGGTCACGGCTGGGAGCTTTGATGCCTCGCTCAACTTTGCTCAACTGCGCTTTGCTGTAGTGCACGGCGCCGGACAAGGCCGTGAGGCTCAGCCCGGCCTCCAGACGCCGCTTCCTCAACTCTTCGCCGAACCCGGTGGACGGCTGTGGCACGGAAACCTCCCAAGCCCATTCGTCCAGGTCGAGGCGGTGCTGCACAAAAGAGTGCGACAACCTGTGCCGGACGGACAAGGCGATCGATGCTGTTTCCCGTTTCCTTCTCCGGTGGCGGGACGCAACATTCGCGGAGGTGGGAACTTGCGCCAGTCACAGAGCCTGGTGGGCCATGCCCTACCAGGCTGGTGCCCAGCCACAAAGTGAGCCGTTCGAGGTGAGGTGGAGGCTCCAGGTGTCCTACAGCAAGGGGAAGGTTCAACGGATGCTCACGGTGTGCATTGCCGCATGCCAATGTGCGCCGCGTCCGTGTGCACGACGTGCGGCACACCTGCGCTTCACTCACTGCTCGCAGAGGGGGGGCGACGCGCGGACCATCATGGAAACCTTCGGGCACAGCACCATCACGGTGACGCTCGACACCTGCGCACACGTGATTGGACACGACGCTGAGAGCAACACCCGAGCGGATCAGTGAGGCACTGGGGCCCGAGGAGAACGAGGAAGGGGAGCTGGGCTCCGAAGAGGGGGGGATGACAGTCCACGGGTAGTGGGGATGATGTCACCCGCTGATGTCAGAGGGCCCTTGCGGAATCCGCAAAGGCCCTCTGATCAGTGTCGGGACGACAGGATTTGAACCTGCGACCCCTTGACCCCCAGTCAAGTGCGCTACCAAGCTGCGCCACGTCCCGGTGCCCGTGTGGCCTGGGGTTTTCCCCTCGGCCGCCGTGCATGAGAAACCATACCGCATCCCGGAGGGTGGGTGCGCGAGGTGGGGGTCAGTGCAGGTCGGGGCCCTGGACCGGGGGGAGGTACTCGCCGACCGGGGTGCGGTGCCACCAGGCGCCGGTGGCGCGCAGCTCCCGCCAGGTGGTGAAGCGGTAGCGGTAGATCCGGGCGCGGATGTGGCGGGGCGGTGTGCCGGGGAACGGGTTGGTGCGCAGCAGGCGGAGGGTGGGCCCGTCGTTGCGGAGCAGCCGGTCGATCAGCGGTCGCAGCCAGGGGCGGGCGTAGGCGGGGGAGAGGGCGGCGAACCACATCTGCCAGTCCAGGCGCAGGTGGTAGGGGGCGAACTGGCGGGGGAGGCGGCGCACGTCGCCGGGCTTGCCGCGGAAGGAGTACTCCCGCCAGCGGGTGTCCTCGGTGATCTCGCGGTCGGTGGTGCCCTCCAGGACGATCTCGTGCCGGACGCGGGTCACGCTGCCGAAGGCGCCGTAGGTGTTGACCAGGTGGAGTCTGTTGAAGGAGCGGTTCATCTGCTGGCCGGCGGAGAGCAGGTTGCGGACGGGCCAGTAGCTGAGGACGGCGACGAGTGCGGCGGCGGCGAGCACCAGGGCCTGGAACCAGAGGGGTGCGTCCGGCTGGTCCGCGGGCGGGGCGGGCAGGGGGAGGTGGCGGGCGAGGAGGGCGCCGTCGACGGCGGCCAGCGCGAGGATCATGGTGATCCAGTTGAGCCAGGCGAAGTTGCCGGAGGCCACGAGCCAGAGCTGGGTGACAATGACGACGGCCGCAGCCCAGGTCGCCACGGGCTGGGGGAGGAAGAGCGCGAACGGCACGACGAGCTGCGTGATGTGGTTGGCGGCGGCCTCCACCCGGTGCAGGGGGCGCGGCAGGTGGTGGAAGAACCAGCTCAGCGGGCCCGGCATGGGCTGGGTCTCGTGGTGGTGCTCCAGGCAGGTCAGCTTCCGCCAGCACTCGTCGCCGCGCCACTTGATCAGTCCCGCGCCGAATTCGACGCGGAACACCAGCCAGACGAAGAGGAGCAGGGTCACGGTGGGCGGGGCGATGTCGCCGTTGCCGAGGAAGATGGCGAGGAATCCGGCCTCCAGCAGCAGGGACTCCCAGCCGAAGGCGTACCAGAGCTGTCCGATGTTGACGATGGAGAGGTAGAGCACCCACAGCGCCGTCCAGACCAGCATCGAGGCCCACAGGGGGAGGGCGTCGGCCGCTCCGGCGGCGACGGCCGCGGCGAGGACGGCACCCAGCCAGGCGACGGCCTGGAAGAACCGGTCGGAGTAGTGCCACTGGAAGAGGCTGGGTGCGTGCCGGAAGGGCACCGACCGCAGGAAGAGGGGGGCGGGGGTGAGCCCGTGTTCCCCGGCGAGCGGGCGGAACTGGCGGGCGGCCGTCACGAACGCGATGACGTAGATGACGGCCAGCCCGCGCTGCAGTGCCAGCCTGCTCAGCCAGGCGTCGGGGCTCGCGAACCACTCCATGCGGTCATGGGTATCACCGGGAGGGTCAGCGTTCCAGGACGACGGCCTGGCCCTGGCCGACGCCGATGCACAGGGTCGCCATGCCGACGCCGGAGCCGGCGGCGGTCAGCTGGTGGGCGACGGAGCCGGCCAGCCGGGCGCCGGAGGCACCCAGCGGGTGGCCGATGGCCACCGCGCCGCCGCGCGGGTTGACGATCTCCGGGTCGAGGCCGGGGGATTCGGCCAGGCAGCCGAGCACCTGCGCGGCGAACGCCTCGTTGAGCTCGACGGTGTGCAGGTCGGAGAAGCCGCGGCCGGCCTTCTCCAGCGCCTTGCGCATGGCTTCGACCGGCCCGAGACCGAACAGCTGCGGTTCCAGGGCGGTGACGGCGGTGGCGCGGACCCGGGCGAGCGGTTCGCGGCCGGTGGCCTTGAGGCCTTCCTCGTTCACCAGCAGCAGCGCGGCGGCCCCGTCGCTGAGCGGGGAGGCGTTGCCCGCGGTGACGGTTCCGGTGTCCGCCGGGCGGAAGGAGGGCCGCAGCTTCGCCATGGACTCCAGCGTGCCGCCGTCGCGGACGGCCTCGTCGCGGGGCATGTCGGTGCCGGGGTAGGGCACGACCTCGGCGTCGTAGAGGCCCTCGCTCCAGGCCTTGGAGGCCTTGGCGTGGCTGGCGAGCGCGAAGGTGTCCTGCTGCTCGCGGGTGATGGTGTGCTTGTCGGCTATCAGCTCGGCGCCCTCGCCGAGCGGGACGGTCCACTCCGGCTGCATGCGCTTGTTCACCATGCGCCAGCCGAGGGTGGTGGAGTAGGTCTGCGGGGCGCCCGCGGGAAAAGCGCGCTCCGGCTTGGGCATCACCCAGGGGGCGCGGCTCATCGATTCCACGCCCCCGGCGATGACGGCGGTGGCGTCGCCGACCGCGATGGCGCGGAAGGCCTGGACGACGGCCTCCAGGCCGGAGGCGCACAGCCGGTTGACGGTGGTGCCGGGCACGGTCAGCGGGAGACCGGCCAGCAGCACGGCCATCCGGGCCACGTTCCGGTTCTCCTCACCGGCACCGTTGGCGTTGCCGAAGATCACGTCGTCGATCCGCGCGGGGTCCAGGTCGGGGGTGCGGTCCGCCAGTGACCTGACCACGTGGGCGGCCAGGTCGTCGGGGCGTACGGCGGCCAGAGCGCCTCCGTACTTGCCGACGGGGGTACGGACGGCGTCCACGATGTAGACATCTCGCAGCGCGGCGGAGGACATGCGGCTCCCATCAGGTCGTGCAGTCGGACCGGTGGCTCGGTCAGGCCGATGATGACAGCGCGGAACCGCGTTGACCAGGGCGGAAAGCGTCCGTAGCTTTCGGCCGGGAGCGTTTTCCGTGCTGGGGGCACCCGTACGGTTCACCGACGAGAGGGACATCACATGGCCCTGACCGATCTGCCGCTCGCGCAGTTGCGCGATTTCCGGCCCGAGGTCCCAGAGCCGGCGGGGTTCGGCGCGTTCTGGGAGGAGACGCTGGCCTCGGCCCGGTCGGCCGCGTCCGGCCCTGCCGAGTACCGGCGGGTGGCGGACTCGCCGCTGATCTCGGTGGACGTCTTCGACGTGCGGTTCCCGGGCTGGGGCGGTCAGCCGGTGGCGGCCTGGCTGCTGCTGCCGCGCGGGGCGGAGGGGCCGCTGCCGGCGGTGGTGACGTACATCGGCTACACCGGCGGCCGGGGCCTGTACACCGAGCACCTGCTGTGGAGCGCCGCCGGTTACGCCCACCTGGTGGTGGACACCCGGGGCCAAGGCCACGACACCCCCGATCCCGACCCGGTGCCCACCCCGCAGTACTTCGCCGGGTTCATGACGCGGGGCATCCAGGACCGGGAGCACTACTACTACCGGCGGCTGATGACGGACTGCGTGCGGTCGGTGGACGCGCTGCGCGGGCATCCGGCGGTCGACCCGGCGCGGATCGTCGTCTCCGGAGCCAGCCAGGGCGGCGGACTGGCCCTGGCGACGGCGGGGCTTGCGGGGGACGCGGTGGCGGCGGCGCTGATCGACGTGCCGTTCCTGTGCCACTTCCGGCGCGGCACCGAGATCGCTGCCATGCCGCCGTACACGGAGATCGTCCAGTACCTGGGCACGCACCGGCGGCACGACCCCGACCGGGCTTTCGAGACCCTGAGCTACTTCGACGGGCTGCACTTCGCGCCGCGCGCGACGGCTCCGGCGCTGTTCAGCGTGGGGCTGATGGACCCCGTCTGCCCGCCCTCCACGGTCTTCGCCGCCTACCACCGCTACGCGGGGGAGAAGGACATGACGGTGTGGGAGTTCGGCGACCACGGCGGGGGACTGGCCTCGCAGCCTGCCGGGCAACTGAGGTGGCTGGCCGCCCGGGGGCTGCGGGGCGGCTGACGCCCGGCGCCGGGCCGGCCGCGGAGGTCAGCCGGACGGGCGGGGATAGCCGCCCAGCAGCGCGGTGAGCGCGTCGGACGCCTCCTTGCCCGCCTGGACGGGGTCGGCGCCGGTGAGGACCGCGGTCTGGAAGTCCTTGACCGGGTTGTCGGCCTCGACATCCCCCCAGCGAGGGGAGCGCGGGGCGGAGTGGCCGTTGCGCGCTCCCTCGACCATGGCGGTCCAGCCCGGGTCGCCCTCGACGGCCTCGGTGAGGGTGGTGCGGTTGGGGACGTAGCTCATGGTGCGGGCGAGTTCGGTCTGCCACTCGTCGCCGGTGAGGAGCTTGACGAACTCGTAGGCGAGCACCGGTTCACCGGTGGCGCTGGGGATGATCAGGTTCGAGCCGCCGGTGAACACCGCACCGGGGGTGCCTGTCTCCTTTCCGGGGACGGGGAAGAAGCCGAGACGGCCCTCCAGCGTCGGGTTCGACTCGATGATGGCCTGGGCGGCTCCGGGCGGTGCGATGATCTGCGCGACATCGCCGGCGGCGAAGACCTCGTCCTGGTTCGGCGTTGCCTCGTCGGAGTTCTTCGGGCCGTTGCCGAGGGCCTGGAGTTCGGAGTAGAACTCCATGGCCGCGCGGGCCTCGTCGGTGTCCAGTGCGCCGTGCCACCGGCCGGCGCTCTCCACCGCGAGGTCGCCGCCCTCGTCCCAGAGGAAGCCCGCCAGTACGTACCAGTTCTGGCCGGCCAGATAGATGCCCTGACGGCCGTCGCCGTTCAGCGCCTCGGTGACGGCCAGCCACTCCTGCCGGTCGGCCGGCGGCCCGGTGATCCCGGCTTCCTCGAAGAAGTCCGTGCGATGGATGACCACGCGGTTGGCCGCGTAGTACGGGATGCCGTACTGGTGGCCGTAGACCTTGCCGGCCTCGGCGAGGCCGGGTATCCAGTCGTCGCCGTCCAGGGCGACGACCTGGGCGGTGAGGTCCTTGACCCCGCCGAGATCGACGTACTGGGCGACCTGGGTGTTGCCCACCTCGATGACATCCGGGCCCTCGCCGCTGGTGAGCACCTCGGTGACCTTCTCGCCGATGCCGCCCCACTCCTGGACGGTCACCCGCACCGAGACCCCTTCGTGACGGGACTCGAAATCCCGCACCACGGCGTCGACGAAGTCGTCGGGCGCGCTGTACTGCATGAGCCAGACGTCCAGCACCTGCTCCTCGTCACCGGAGGACGGCAGCAGGCCGCAGGCACCGAGCAGCGAGCCGGCGAGAGCGAGAGCGAGAAGCCGGCGGTGGGCCAGGACCTTCATAGGACCCCCTGAGGAAAACGGCGTGCAGGCGTGCCGGACACATCCGGTGACGAATGGCCTGGACCTTTGTGGGTGTGATGACCATACCTTTGGTTGTCCGGTGAAGGGAGGGTGAGTGACCCCCGCCTGTCGCACCTCTTTGCGGATGGTGTTTAATTGCGCATCGTTCGCAATAATGACCGGGCGGGAGCGTGACGGCATGAGGGCCACAGCGGCACGGACAGCGGCGGCATGGACGGCCGCCGCCGCGATACTCGCGTCAGCGGCAGGCTGTTCCGCCCCCTCCGGTGAAGGGGACGGCGGAGGCGGCGCCGGGCGCGACGCACTGGTCGTCGGCATCGGCAACGAGCCGGAGACGCTCAGCCCGCTGCTCGGTTACGGCAAGGACGGCAACGCGAAGATATTCGACGGCCTGCTGCGCCACGACGCCGAACTGAACCTCACCCCCGCGCTGGCCACCGCACTCCCGGAGATCAGCGGCGACGGGCTCACCTACACCTTCACCCTCCGGGAGGACGTGGAGTTCAGCGACGGTGAGCCGTTCACCGCCGAGGACGTGGTCTTCACCTACGAGACCATCCTCGACCCGGGAACCAACAACCCCTACAAGGACGAGCTGGACGCCCTCTCCGAAGTGAGCGCGCGGGACGACCACACCGTCGTCTTCACCCTCGACTACCCCTACGTGCCCTTCGCCGACCGCACTGTCCTGCCCATCGCCTCGGCAGCCGCGGCAGGGGACCAGGACGTCAACACCGGCCCGTACAACACCGCCCCGGTGGGCACCGGCCCCTACGTGCTGGCCGGCTGGAGCCGGGGAGAGAAGATCACCCTGGAGGCCAACCCCCGCTACTGGGGCGGCGAGCCGCAGGTCAAGCGCCTCACCATGGCCGTGGTCCCCGACGACGACGTGCGCGCCACCCGGCTGCGTTCCGGTGACCTGGACGGCGCCGTGCTGCCCCCCAACCTCGCGGCCACCTTCGCCGGCGACGAGGACAAGGTCACCCACAGCGCGGCCAGCGCCGACTTCCGCGCCGTCAGCCTGCCCACCGGCAACCCGGTCACCGGCGACCGCGACATCCGCCGCGCCCTGGACATCGCCGTGGACCGCGAGGCCCTCGTCGAGGCCGTGCTGGACGGAGCCGGAGCGGTCGCCCACGGGCCGGTTCCCACCGCGAGCGAATGGTTCGCCGAGGGCACCGAGCGGACCCACGACCCCGACGGAGCACGGGACGTCCTGAAGGCCGCGGGCTGGGAACCCGGCGAGGACGGCATCGCCGTGAAGGACGGACAGCGCGCCTCCTTCACCCTCTACTACCCCTCCGGCGACCGGCTCCGCCAGGAACTCGCCCTCGCCTACGCCTCCGACGCCAAGAAGGCCGGCATCGAAGCCGTCGTGGAGTCCGCCGGATGGGAGATCATCGAGCCCCGCCTGGACCACGACGCCGTGCTCATCGGCGGCGGCAGCCCCGCCGACCCCGACTTCGATCTGTACGGGCTGCTCCACTCCGAACTGGCCGGCGACGGCTGGAACAACATGGGCCGCTACGACAACCCTGCCGTCGACGAACTCCTGGAGACCGCCCGCCGCACCGCGGACCGGGCCGAACGCGAGGCCGCCTACGCCGCCGTGCAGCGCGAACTGGCCGACGACCCCGGCTACACCTTCCTCACCCACATCGACCACGTCTACGTGCTGGCCGACGCCTGGGACGGCGTCACCACCCAGCTGGAACCCCACGACCACGGGCTGGGCGCGGGCCCCTGGTGGAACGTGGAGGACTGGCAGCCCAAGCAGTGAGCGCGACGACACCGGCGCCCGGCGGCGGCCTGCCATGGGCCGCCATGGCCCGGCTCACCGGACGGCGGCTGCTGGCCGCCGTCCCGGTACTCCTCACCGTCACCTTCGGGGTCTTCGCCGTGGCCGCCGCCTCGCCGTTCGACCCGGTGCGCCAGTACGTGGGGGGCGACGCGGTCGGCGCCTCCCAGGAAACCCTCGACCAGCTGCGGGCCAACCTCGCCCAGGCGGGCTCCTTCGTGGACCAGTGGTGGCTGTGGCTCGGCTCCGCCGTCACCGGCGAACTCGGTCACAGCCAGACGATGCGGCAGCCGGTCGCCCAGGTCATCACCGAACGCCTCGGCTGGTCCGTCCTGCTGTGCGCGGTCGCCTTCGCCGTCGCGGTGGTCCTCGGCACGACGCTGGGCGTGGCCGCCGCCCGCCGCCCCGGCGGGCTCGTGGACCGCTGCGTGACCTCACTGGCCTACGTACTGGAGGCCGCCCCGCCGTTCTGGGTCGGGCTGCTGGCCATCTGGCTGTTCGCCCTGCAACTCGGCGTCCTGCCGGCCGGCGGGCTCACCGGAACCGGCGACGACACCGTCACCGCCGGATCGCTGCTGCGCCATCTCGCGCTGCCCGCCGCCGTGCTGGCCGCCTCCCAGCTGCCCTGGTTCGTGCTCTACGTGCGGCAGGGGGTGGGGGACGCGCTGCGCGAGGACCCGGTGCGCGGGGCCCGTGCCCGGGGCCTGCGCGAACGGACCGTGCTGCTCGGGCACGCGCTGCGCTCCGGGCTGCTGCCGGTGCTGACCCTGATCGGCACCCGCGTCCCCGAACTCATCACCGGCGCGCTGCTGGTCGAGACCGTCTTCAGCTGGCCCGGCATCGCCTCGGCCACCGTCCGGGCCGCCACCGCCTCCGACTTCCCGCTGCTGGCCGCGCTCACCGTGCTGTCCGCACTCGCGGTGCTGGCCGGGAACCTGCTCGCCGACCTGCTGTACGGGCTGGCCGACCCGCGCGTCGACCACGACGGGATGTGACCGCCATGGACCTGGAACGGACCGTCCGGCAGCGCCGGACCACCCCCCGGGCAGGAACCCGGACCCTGCGGGTACGGACCTCGGCCGCGCTGACCGGCGCCGCCGTGCTCTCCGTGCTGCTGGTGCCCTGGCTGTTCCCGCTGGACCAGCAGGCGGTCAACCTGTCGGCCAAGCTGCTGGCGCCCTCCTGGGAGCATCCCTTCGGCACCGACGACCTGGGCCGTGACCTGCTGCACCGCTGCGTCTACGGGCTGCGGGTCTCGCTGACCGTCGGCGTCGTCGCCGCGCTGGTCGCCGCCTGCCTCGGCCTGGTCATCGGCTGCCTGGCGGGAACCCTGGGCGGCCGCACGGACCGGGTGGTGATGCGCCTGGTCGACATCTTCACCTCGGTGCCGCACCTGCTGATGGGCATCTTCATCGTGGCCATGGTCCGGCCCGGCATCTGGCCGGTGATCATCTCCGTGGGCGTCACCCACTGGGTGTCCACCGCCCGCATCGTGCGGGCCGAGATCCTGTCGCTGCGAACCCGCCCCTACATCGACGCCGCGGTCTCCGGCGGCGCCTCCCGGCTGCGGCTGGCCACCCGCCACCTGCTGCCGGGTGTGCTGCCGCAGGCGGGCCTGGCCGCCGTCCTGATGGTGCCGCACGCCATCTGGCACGAGTCCGCGCTGTCCTTCCTGGGCCTGGGCATCCCCGCACACCAGGCGAGCCTCGGCACCATGATCAACGGGGCGCGGGGCGCGCTGCTGGCAGGGGAGTGGTGGCCCGCTCTCTTCCCCGGCCTGTTCATCATCGTTCCCACCCTGGCCATCGCCGGGCTCGCCGGAGCCTGGCGGGAACGCATCAACCCCCGCCGCCGATCGGAGCTCATGCTGTGAACCACGTGGGCACCACCGCCCCCGGGCAAACCCCCGCGCCCCTGCTGGCGGTGCGGAACCTGTCCGTGCTCTTCCGCATGCGCGCGGGCCGCGACATCCCCGCCGTCAGTGACGTCTCCTTCGACCTGGCCGCCGGGGAATGCCTGGTACTGGTCGGGGAGAGCGGCTGCGGCAAGTCCGTGCTGGCCTCGGCGCTGCTCGGGCTGTTGCCGGGCAACGCCCGCACCGCCGGCACCGCCAGGATGGACGGACTGGACCTGCTCGCGGCCGGTGAACGCACCCTGGCCCGCACCGTCCGCGGCCGTCGCGTCGGCCTCGTCCCGCAGAGTCCGGCCGCCCATCTCACCCCGGTCCGCACCGTACGTTCCCAACTGGCGGAGACCCTGCGCGAGCTCACCGGGGCGAGGCGCGCCGGAATGCGCGAGGCGACCGAACGCGCCGCGGCCCGTGCCGTGTTCCCCGCCGACCACCTCGACCGCTACCCGCACCAGCTCTCCGGCGGCCTCGCCCAGCGCGCAGCCACCGCGCTCGCCCTGGTCGGCGACGCCCCGCTGCTCATCGCCGACGAACCGACCACCGGCCTGGACCGCGACCTGGTGGACCGCACCGTCGACGAACTGCGCCGGCACGCCGACGACGGCCGGGGACTGCTGGTCATCACCCACGACCTCGCGGCGGCCGGGCGCATCGCCGACCGCGTCGCCGTCATGTACGCCGGACGCGTCGTCGAACTGGCGGACTCCGGGGACTTCTTCGGCACCGCCGGACCGCGCCACCCCTACGCCCGCGGACTGCTGGACGCTCTCCCCGAACGGTCCTTCACCCCCATACCCGGGCTCCCCCCGGAACTCGACGCCCTCCCCGAGGGGTGTGCCTTCGCCCCCCGCTGCGGAAACGCCACCGCACGGTGCGGCACCCTCCCCCCGTTCGCCGGCGGCATCGCGTGCCACCACGTTCCGCAGGCGGCCCCGCATGCTTGAGCTGCGTGGCATCACCGCCGGCTACGACCGCCACCATCCCGTCGTCCGCGACGTCTCCCTGAGGGTGGGGGACGGCGAGGCCGTCGGACTGCTGGGCCCCAGCGGCTGCGGCAAGTCCACCCTCGCGAAGGTCGCCGCCCTGCTGCACCGGCCCTGGTCGGGCACGGTGCACCTCGCCGGGGAGCCCGCGCGCGGTTTCCGCCACCGGGCCCCGCGGGAACAGCGCACCCGGGTCGGGGTCGTCTTCCAGCAGCCCCGGCTCGCCGCCGATCCCCGCCTCACGCTGCGTGACCTGATCGCCGAGCCGCTGCGGGCCACCGGCCGCGCCCGTGCGGCGGACCGGGAGACCGGCGAACTGGCCGCCGCCGTCGGCCTGGGCGGAGGCCTCCTGGCCCGCCGGCCCCACGAGGTGAGCGACGGGCAGCTGCAGCGTGCCTGTCTGGCCCGGGCCCTGAGCCTGCGCCCGGGGCTGCTCATCTGCGACGAGATGACCGCCATGCTCGATGCCTCGACCACCGCTGCGCTGGTCGCCGTCGTCGAGGAGTACCGGCGACGGACCGGCGCCGCGCTGCTGGCCGTCGGTCACGACCGGGTGCTGCTGCGGCGCTGGTGCGACCGGGTACTGGAGTACCCGGTCACCGGGTGACGCCCGCGGGGGCCGCGATGCCCCGCGCCACGCCCAGTTCGACCAGGTCCTGCGGGCGCAGCCGGAGCCGGTCCGCGGTCTCCCGGACCTCCTCGGGGCGGCGCTTGAGTATGGCGACGGCCAGCTCGGGGGCGATCACCGAGTAGTAGCTGTCCGGGGCCGCCCAGGTGCGGCCGGGTGCCGTGAGGGCGAGGGCCCCGCCCGAGCCGCCCTCGCCCACCAGCAGTGTCGTCACCGGGATGCGGGAGGCGGCGACCGCGCCGAACACCTCGGAGATCGCCGCGCCCACACCGTCCCGCTCTGCCTCCGCGTCGTTGGCGGCACCGGGGGTGTCCACCAGGGTCAGGGCCGGGACGGACAGCCGGTCGGCCAGGCGCAGCAGCCGCCCGGCCGCCCGGTACCCGGCGGGCCGGGTCGCGTTGCCCAGCTGGGCGACGTAGGCCACGCTCCGGCCCTCCCTCCGGCCGAAGCCGCAGCGGATGCCCGGGTCGGTGCAGGCCAGCTCCAGGCGTTCGGAGAACCAGGAGTCCAGGTAGGTGCCGGCGCGCGGACGGTCCGGCGCACGCGCCCGCAGGACCGCCTCCCAGCCGGTGCCCGGCTCGGACGGCGCGCCCAGGGCGTGCGGAGGGACGGCGGGGCCACGGGCGGGCGTGGTGAGCATCGACAGCCACCGCCTGACGGCCGCGCGAAGTCCGGCGGGCGGCACCACCGCGTCCACGTGCCCCGCCGCGAGCTGCCCCTCGGCCGTGTAGGCGTCCGGGTCCGCGCCGGCCGGCCGCACCCGGGAGCCGGCGAAGCCGATCTGCGCGCCGGGCAGCGCCAGGCGGACATCCGCCCCGGCGCCCAGCGCGGCCCAGCCGCCGCCGGTGACCGGGCCGTGCAGGACGGAGAGGTGCGGCAGGCCCGCGGTGCGCAGCAGCACGGCCTGCCGGGCGATGCGCTGCAGCTGGACGAGGGCCCGCATGCCCTCCTGCATGCGGCTGCCCCCGGTGGCGATCAGCGAGACCACCGGCAGGGAGAGCTCCCGGGCGGTGGTGAAGGCGCTTTCGATGCGGTCCCCGGTGTGCTCCCCGATGGACCCGCCGAGGAAGGAGAACTCGAAGGCGATCAGCACCGCCTCGGTGCCGCCCGCGCGGCCCGTCCCGCACACCACCGACTCGCTCTCCCCGCTCCGCTCGGCGGCCGCGGCGCGGGCGCGACCGTAACCGGGCCAGCCCAGCGGGCCGTCGCCGTCGGCACCGGGCCGTCCGGCCGGGGAGGGCAGCTCGGTGAACTCCTCGGCGACCCGCGCGATCAGCTCACGGGCCGGGACCCGGGAGGAGGGCGGAGGTGAGGTCATGCCAGCTCCCGTTTGAGGATCTTTCCCATATGGTTGCGCGGCAGTGCGGGCAGCCGCCGGATCTCACGGGGCCGCTTGTGCGGAGTCAGCTGCGCGGAAACATGATCGGTCAGCTCCCGGTCGGTGGGCGGCTCGACACCCTCCCGGCACACGATCCAGGCGATGATCCGCTCCCCGAGGTCGGGGTCGGGAGCCCCGGTGACGGCGGCCTCGGCGATACCCGGGTGGTCCAGCAGCGCGTTCTCGATCTCGCCGGCGCCGATCCGGTACCCGCCGCTCTTGATGAGATCGGTGGAACGCCGTCCGACGAGACGGTAGTGGCCCGCCGCGTCGGCCACGGCCATGTCGCCGGTCCGGAACCACCCGTCGGTGAACGCCTCGGCGGTGGCGCGGGGCTGGTTCAGATACTCGGTGAACAGGTTCGGCCCGCGCACCTGCACCTCGCCCACCGTCTCGCCGTCGGCCGGCACCTGATGCCCCGCGTCGTCGACCAGCCGCAGCCGCACACCCGGCAGGGGGACGCCGACGGTGCCGGCAGCCGGGGGTCCGTCGGCGCGGACGCTGGTGTTCATGAGGGTCTCGGTCATGCCGTACCGCTCGATGACCCGGCGCCCGGTGGCGGCCTCCAGCCGCCGGTGGTCCGGCAGCGGCAGTGGGGCCGAGCCGGACACCAGCAGCCGCGCCCCCGCCAGTGCGGCGGCGAGCTCCGGGTCGTCCCCGGCGGCCTCGGCGAGCCGGTGGTACATCGTCGGCACGCCGAACAGCATGGTGCCGTCACCCGTCAGCGCCCGGGTGACGGCCTGGGCGGAGAACCGGCCCAGGTGGTGCACGGTTCCGCCCAGCCGCAGCGGCCCCAGGACCCCCAGGACCAGGCCGTGGACGTGGAACAGTGGCAGGGCGTGGACCACGACGTCGTCCGCGGTCCACTGCCAGGCGTCGGCCAGGGCGTCCAGTGTGGCGGCGATCGCCCGCCGGGAGAGCACCACGCCTTTGGGCGGACCGGTGGTGCCGGAGGTGTAGACGATCAGGGCGGGGGTCTCCGGGTCCGGTTCCGGCCAGGGCTCCGGCCGGCTCTCGCCGGGGCCGGGGGAGGGGAGAACCGGGGCCGTGCGGGGGAGAGCGGCCAGCGGGGGCGGCAGCACGGCGTCCGGTCCGGCCAGCACCAGTGTGGGCGCGCTGTCGGAGACCACGTGTGTCAGTTCGCGCTCCCCGCTGCCGGGGTTGACCGGCACCGCCGGGACACCTGCCAGCAGGGCCGCGGTGACCGCGACGACGGTGTCCGCGGTCGGGGTGGCCCACACCGCCACCCGGCGGTGCGGGGCGACCCTCCCGGCCAGGGCGCCGGCCGCCGCCATCAGCGCGGACCGGCTCAGCTCCGCCCCGCCGAAGCGCAGCGCGGCCTTGCCGTCGTCAGGTCCTGGTGTCGTGAGCAGCAGACTCATCGCCTCATGCTAAGCGCTGCCCACGGCCCGGTCAGCGGCCGTTCAGGAAGGTGCCGGGGGTGTCCAGGGCGGTGCGCACCACCGAGCTGGCGGCGCCCAGCAGCGGGCCGTCCGGGCCGATCCGGGAGACGGTCACCGGCACCGGCGTGGGCCGGCCCTCGGCGGCCACCGCCGTGCGGCGGGCCAGCTCCCGGCTCAGCGGCGGCAACAGCCAGGGAGCGAGCCCGGCCAGCGCCCCGCCGAGCACCACCCGGGAGGGGTCCAGCAGGTTGACCGCCCCGGCCAGCGCGATGCCCAGGGCCGATCCGGCCTGCCGGACGGCCTGCAGCGCGGCCCGGTCCCCCGACTCGCAGCGGACCGTCAGCGCGTCCACCCGCACCCCGGGGCCGGGGTCCAGGCCGGCCGCGCGCAGCACCGCCTCCTCACCGGCATAGGCCTCCAGGCAGCCGCGGGCGCCGCAGGTGCACCGGCGGCCGTCGGGCCGCACCGGCACATGCCCCAGTTCCCCGGCGAAACCGTGTACGCCGCGCAGCAGCTGCCCCTCGACGACCACCGCGGCGCCGATGCCGATCTCCGCCGAGACGTGCACGAAGCTGTCGGGTACGGGGGACAGCCCGCCGGCCCACAGTTCGGCCAGCGCGCCCAGACTCGCCTCGTTGTCGACGGTCAGCGGCCCCAGGTCCTGCGGGAGCCGGCCGGCCAGGTCGACGCCGCGCCAGCCCAGATTGGGGGCGCGCACCACCGTGGTGGCGTCGCGTGCGACGAGGCCGGGCACGGCCACGGCCAGCCCGGCCGGCAGCAGTCCCATCCCGTCCGCCTCGGCGGCGAGCCGCTCCAGCAGTCCGGCCAGCCGGTCCAGCACCTGGCCGGGGTCGCTGTCCCGGTTGCGGGTGCGCGCGGTCAGCCGGGCCCGCACGGTTCCGCGCAGGTCCATGACGCAGACGGCCAGATGGTCCACGCCGATCTCGGCCCCGACACCGCACGGTCCTCGGTCGGTCGGCAACAGGGCCGTTCCCGGACGGCCGACGGCCCCGGAGCGCCCGGGCCCCTGCTCGACGAGCAGGCCGCCGCGCAGCAGTTCGTCGACGAGCGTGGACACCGCGGCGCGGGTCAGGCCGATCCGGGAGGCCACCGCCGCCCGGGAGAGCGGGCCCTCGGCGGCCAGGGTGTGCAGGACCCGGGAGAGATTGCGCTGCCGCATCGCGGCCTGCGACTGGGGAACGAGCCGGTTCACGGGGGGCCGCCGCTCATCGCTGCCGCAGCAGCGGCGCGGCGTCCGACAGGGTCTTCGCGATCCGCTCCAGGGCGGCCTCGTCACGGGGGAGCGCCGGGTGGGCGGGGCCCGCGGCGGTGTCCCAGTCGCGGGCCACGGCGGCCGGGTCCTTCTCCAGCAGCAGTCCGGCGGCCTGGGCCGCGGCGCCCAGCGCCACGAGTTCCTGGGCGCGCGGCACCTGCACGGGCCGGCCCGACAGCCGTCGCACGGTCTCCCGCCAGGCGGTGCCGCGTGCGCCGCCGCCGATGAGCAGGATCGGCTCCCGCGGGTCGGCGTCCTCCTCCAGGACCCGGTCCAGCGCCTGGAGCAGGGCGAAGACGGCGCCGTCGTAGGCGGACTGGAGGATCTGGCCGCCCGTGGTGTCGTGCCGCAGGCCGTTCAGCAGGCCGGAGGCGTAGGGCAGGTCGGGGGTCCGCTCGCCGTCCAGGAAGGGCAGGACGACGGCGCTTCCGCCGGCCTCGACGGCCTCCCGGTCCCGGCCCAGCAGGGCGGCGATCCGGTCGACGGCCAGGGTGCAGTTGAGCGTGCAGGCGAGCGGGAGCCAGCCGCCGAGGGCGTCGGCGAAGCCGGCGACGGTGCCGGTGGGGTCGGTGGTCCGCTGCCGGGCGACCGCGTAGACGGTGCCGGAGGTGCCCAGGCTCAGCACCGGCCGGCCCGGGGTGAGGCCGAGCCCCAGCGCGCCGGCCATGTTGTCCCCGGTGCCGGCCGCGACCGGGATGCCCTCCGGCAGCGGCAGCCCGGACCGTACGGTGCCGGCCGCCTCGCCGGCGGGCACCACCCGCGGCAGCAGCGCGGGATCCAGGCCGACGTGCTCCAGGATGCCGACGTCGTAGGACTCGTCGGCCGAGGACCACCAGCCGGTGCCCGAGGCGTCGCCGCGGTCGGTCGTGCCGCCGACGGCCTCCTGGCCGGTGAGCCGGCCGGTGAGGAAGTCGTGCGGCAGCCGTACGGCCGTCGTCGCGGCGGCGGCCTCGGGCTCGTTCTCCCGCAGCCAGGCCCACTTGGTCACCGTGAAGGAGGCCGCGGGAACGCTGCCGGTCCGCTGCGCCCAGGCCTCGGCTCCGCCCAGTTCGGCCAGCAGCCGGTCGCGCTGAGGAGCGGAGCGGGTGTCGTTCCACAGCAGCGCGTTGCGCACCGGGCGGCCCGCCGCGTCCAGCGTGACCAGGCCGTGCTGCTGCCCGGCGACGGCGACGGCCGACGCCCGGCGGACGTGCTCCCCGCACTGCCGCAGCGCTTCGCCCAGGGCCTCCCACCACTGCTCGGGATCGCTGTCGTGCTCGGGGGTGAGGTGGTGCGGGGCTTGTCCGCGGGCGACCACCGTGCCGGTCGCGGCGTCCACGACCAGCGCCTTGGCGGACTGCGTGGAGCTGTCCACGCCGATGACGAGGGGGCCTTCGGGTGCGGCCATCACAACGGTCCTCTCCTGTCGGGGCCCAGGGGCTTTCGCACAGGGCCCGGGCTCGTGCATACTAATTTGTAAACGGCCATGACGAAATACTGGGGAGCCGAGGAGCCGACATGAACTACCAGCCCACCCCCGCGGACAGGTTCACCTTCGGTCTGTGGACCGTCGGCTGGCAGGGCCGCGACCCGTTCGGGGACGCCACCCGACCGGCCCTGGACCCCGTGGAGACCGTCAACCGACTGGCGGCCCTCGGGGCGCACGGCGTGACCTTCCACGACGACGACCTGATCCCGCCCGGCTCCTCGGCCGGTGAGCGCGAGGGCCACGTCAAGCGGTTCCGTCAGGCACTGGACGCCACCGGCATGAAGGTGCCGATGGCCACCACCAACCTGTTCACCCACCCGGTGTTCAAGGACGGCGCCTTCACCGCCAACGACCGGGACGTGCGCCGCTACGCCCTGCGCAAGACCATGCGCAACATCGACCTCGCCGCCGAACTCGGCGCGCAGACCTACGTCGCCTGGGGCGGCCGGGAGGGCGCGGAGTCAGGCGCGGCCAAGGACGTCCGGGTGGCCCTGGACCGGCTGAAGGAGGCCTTCGACCTGCTGGCCGAGTACGTCACCGGCCAGGGGTACCCGCTGCGGTTCGCGCTGGAGCCCAAGCCCAACGAGCCGCGCGGCGACATCCTGCTGCCCACCGTCGGCCACGCCCTGGCCTTCATCGAGCGGCTGGAGCGGCCGGAGCTGTTCGGGGTCAACCCCGAGACCGGCCACGAGCAGATGGCCGGGCTCAACTTCCCGCACGGCATCGCGCAGGCGCTGTGGGCGGGCAAGCTGTTCCACATCGACCTCAACGGCCAGAACGGGATCAAGTACGACCAGGACCTGCGGTTCGGCGCCGGTGACCTGCGGGCCGCCTTCTGGCTGGTGGACCTGCTGGAGACGGCCGGCTACGAGGGCCCGCGGCACTTCGACTTCAAGCCGCCGCGCACCGAGGACTTCGATGGCGTCTGGGCCTCGGCGGCCGGCTGCATGCGCAACTACCTGATCCTCAAGGAGCGCGCGGCGGCCTTCCGGGCGGACCCGGAGGTCCAGGAGGCGCTCAGGGCCTCCCGGCTCGACGAACTGGCCCGGCCGACCCTCGCCGAGGGGGAGACTCCGGCCGCGCTGCTGGCGGACCGCAGCACGTTCGAGGAGTTCGACGTGGAGGCCGCCGCCAAGCGCGGAATGGCCTTCGAGCAGCTGGACCAGCTGGCGATGGACCACCTGCTGGGCGCGCGCGGCTGACCCCCCCCGGACCGGCAGGCCGTACCGCAGCATCGCGCCGCAGGCGGTACGGCCGGCCCTGCCCGCAGCAGCGCGGGAGGGCCGGCGCGGGGATCACTCCGGCGATTCGTCCTTGCCGCCCTTGCGGCGGAACCAGCGCCGCTTGCCGGTCTTCTTCGCCTTCTTGGCCTTCTTCTCGCGCCGCTTGGGCGACTGGCTGTAGATCCAGCCGGCCGGAGGCTCGTCCGAGCGCCAGGGCTGCGGATCGGGCGCCTCGTTCTTCCAGCGCTCGCTGAGCATGCGGGTCCGGGCGGTCGGCTCGCTCACCTCCGCCCCCTTGACGAAGCTCTCGTCCAGGACCAGGTCGTCCCAGGGGTCGTTCCGGGGCTCGCCCCGGCCGTGCGGGTCGCCCTGGCCTGTCGGCTCGGTGCCCATGGTCACTCTCCCGTCCGCGGTCGGTGCAGCACCGGGTCACTGGGGAAACGTCCCGGGATGCCGCATTGGTTCCTGCCGGGCCCCGCTGCCTGGCGTGACCGCGGGCCGCACTGACAGGCTGTATACCCCCGGCCCGCCTGATGCCACCGTAACGGAGGGGCCCGCGTGCCGGGCAAGGGGCCGGGCCCCGCCATGCCTTCCCGCCCTCCCGCCGGGATCATCCCGCGTGTCGCGGTCGGGCCGGCAAGCGGTCAACGGCCTGCTGCGTCCCCCTCGCCTGCCGGAGTCACCGGCACGAGACGGAGAACCGACCCCGGAGCGGTGGCGAACCGGGTGACCCCGGGCTCGGGGTGCTCCGCGGCGACCTGCGCACCGGAGTCCGTCGTCACCGTGAAGTGGCAGGAGGCGCGGACCCGGGCCGGGCGGCCCAGACGGGAGACGATCCGGGCCCCGATCGGCCTGCCCCCGGACCACGAGAGGTCCACGACGAAACCGCCGCGCCCCAGCAGTCCGCGGACCGAGCCCTCCGGGAGGGCGCCCGGCAATGCGGGCAGCAGCTGGAGCTCGTCCGCGTGGTGGCTCTGCAGCAGCCACTCGGTGATGCCGGCGGCCGCGCCGAAGTTGCCGTCGATCTGGAACGGCGGATGCAGGTCGAACAGATTGGGAGCGGTGCGCTGTTCGGTCAGCTGGTCCGCCAGCAGCTTGTAGGAGCGGTCGCCGTCCGCCAGCCGCGCCCAGAAGTTGATCTTCCAGCCGAGTGACCAGCCGGTCCCGGCATCGCCTCGCTGCTCCAGAGCGGTGCGGGCGGCCTGCAGCAGACCGGGGGGGTCGCGGTTGATCTGGTTCCCCGGATGCAGTCCGTAGAGGTGCGAGACGTGCCGGTGGTCCTGCTCCGGGGCAAGGGCGTCCCAGTCCTCGCGCCACTCCTGCAGCCGGCCGTCGGCGCCGATCCGCATGGGGGCCAGCCGCCGGCGGGCGGCCAGGACCTCCGAGCGCAGTTCCGGGTCGGTCCCCAGCAGCTCGCAGGAGGCGGCGACGGCGTCGAACAGGTCGCGCAGGATCTGGTTGTCCATGGTGGGGCCCGCACACAGCGAGCCGCCCGGCCCGGGGTGGTGCGCGTTCTCCGGGGAGAGGGACGGGCAGGTCACCAGGTGGTCGTCGGACGGGTCCTCGATCAGGGTGTCGAGGAAGAAGCGGGCGGCACCGGCCAGCACCGGGAAGTGCTCGCGCAGGGCGGCGGTGTCACCGGTGAACCGGTAGTGCTCCCAGACGGCCAGCGACAGCCAGGCGCCGCCGGTCGGCCACATCCCCCAGAAGGCGCCGTCGGCCGGGGCGGTGCCACGCCAGGCGTCCACGTTGTGGTGGGCCACCCACCCGCGGGCCCCGTAGCAGTCCCGGGCGGTGCGGGCCCCGGTCACGGCCAGATCCCTCAGCAGGGCGAACAGCGGCTGCCGGCACTCCAGGAGGTTGGCCGGGGCGGCCGGCCAGTAGTTCATCTGGGTGTTGATGTTGATGGTGTACTTGCAGCCCCAGGGCGGGTCGGTCAGATCGTTCCACAGCCCCTGCAGGTTGGCCGGCTGGGTGCCCGGGCGGGAGCTGGCGATCAGCAGGTAGCGGCCGTAGTGAAAGTACAGTGCCGCCAGTTGGGGATCGCCGCCGGCCGCGAAGCCTGCCACCCGGCGGTCGGTGGGCAGCGCGGCCGCCTCGGTGGCGGGGAGGTCGAGCACCGCCCGGGAGTACAGCGCGTCGTGGTCCACCACGTGCCGGCGCCGCAGCTCGGCCCAGGGCCGGGACGCTGCCGCCTCCAGGTCGCGTCCGGCGCGCCCGGCCGGATCGCCGCTCAGGTCCCGCCAGTTCACGTAGTTGGTGCCGGCCGAGACCAGGAGGGTCACGGCGTCCGCCCCGGTGATCCGCAGTTCGCCTTCCCGCGAGGTCACCCGGCCTCCTTCGGACAGTACCCGGGCCAGCGCGGCGAACCGGACCCGCCCCTCCACGCCGCCGGTGCTCCATGTCCGGCCCTCCAGCGCGATCGCCGTCAGCCCGGCCGAGGCAGCCGAGGCCGTCATCGGGCTGTCGAAGGAGGCGGTGAAGGAGATCTGCCCCGGCCGGTCCGCGGTCAGGCGCATCGCGATGACCTGGTCCGGAGCGCTCGCGAAGACCTCCCGCCGGTGGCGCACCCCCTCGCGCCGGTATTCCACGCTGTGAATTCCCTGGGCAAGGTCCAGCAGGCGCCGGTACCCGCTGACCTCACCGGCGCCGGGGAACCTCAGCCGGAGGCTGCCGACGGTCTGGTACTGAGGCTGCCGGACCGGGACACCCATGAAGTCGGAGTCGATGAGACGCGCGGCTTCCGCCCATTGCCCGGCCAGCACCAGCCGGCGGATCTCCGGCAGGGCTTGCGCGGCGCGGGGGTTGTCGAAGACGTGCGGCCCGCCCGCCCACACGGTGTCCTCGTTCAGCTGCAGTTGCTCGGTGTCAGTACCGCCGTGGACCATCGCGCCCAGCCGTCCGTTGCCGACCGGCAGGGCCTGGAGCCATTCCCGGGCCGGAGCTGGGTACCAGAGGTGATGAGCGGTACGCGGTGTCATGACAGGTGTGGCCTCTCGGGGAGGGGCGGACGGACCGGGCGGCGGCGTCCGGTATCCCGGACGTCATCCGGCCGCATGGTCCGATCCTGCCACTCCTCCCGCCATGGCGTCCGCCGAGGTTCACGGCGTTGTTCCCGGCTCCGCCGCCGCCGGCGGTGTCAGCGGGTGCCGGCGCCGCCCAGCGGGAGATCGGCCCAGACGGTGTGCCCGCGGCCGGCATCGGCCGGACGCACTCCCCAGCCCTCCGCGAGGGTGCACACCAGCAGCAGGCCGCGGCCCCTCTCGTCCTCCTCCCCCGCCATCGAGGGCTGCCGGGACGCCGGCCCCTGGCCGCTGCTGGAGACGGCCACCCGCAGCAGCGGACCGAGCATGTGCAGCTCACAGTCCAGGGTTTCGCTGTCGGTGTAGCGCAGGGCGTTGGTGACCAGCTCGGAGACGATGAGCTGTGCGTTGTCACAGGTCTCGGTGGGCGTGCGCCACTTCACGAGCTGACGCAGCACACGTCTGCGGGCCTCCGCGGCCGAGGTGCTCACGGCGGGCAGGCGGAAGGTGTGCTGCACGCTCCGCAGTACGGAACTGTCATGACGCTCTATCGGCTGAGCGGGGGAGGAGGAAGCCACCCCCCTACTGTGAGTGCCGTCCCTCACATCCGGCAAGAGCCATTCTGTCATTTGCAGAATCGTTCGTCTCACTCTGTTGCTTCTGTCCGTGACATGGCAGACTCTCGTGCGGGGGGCGGCACTTGGAGGTGAGACGTGGCCACTGGCCAGACCGGCGGCGCGCCGACCGCTCTGCGTGTCGTCCTCGGACGGAGGCTGCAGGACCTGCGGGAGTCGGCCGGGCTGTCCTACGAACAGGCCGCCCGGGCGCTCGATGTCACCCACGCCACCGTCCGGCGGATGGAGAAGGCGCAGGTCGGCCTCAAGGTGCCGTACGTCGAGAAGCTGCTGCGGCTCTACGGAGTGAGTCCGCAGCAGGAGATCGACAGCTTCCTCGGGCTGGTACGCGAGGCCAACCGGCCCGGCTGGTGGCACCGCTACCGCGACGTGCTGCCGGACTGGTTCAGCGGCTTCGTGAGCCTGGAGGCGGAGGCCGACCAGATCCGTGCCTACGAACCGCACTACGTCCCGGGCCTGTTGCAGACCGAGGCGTATGCGGCGGCGGTGCTGAGGGCCGGGATGCCGAACGCGCCGTCGGAGGAGATCGACCGGCTCGTCGCGCTGCGCATGGCGCGGCAGGACCTGCTCGTCCGCAAGCAGCCACCCCTGCTGTGGGTGGTGATGGACGAGACGGTACTGCGCAGGCCCGTCGGCCGCCCGAACGTGATGCGGGCCCAGCTCTCCCGGCTCATCGAGGTCTGTGCCTGCCCCGACGTGCGGCTGCAGGTGATGCCGTTCTCCGCCGGGCTGCACCCGGCGATGTACGGGCCCTTCCATCTCTTCCGGTTCCCGCTTCCCGAACTGCCCGATGTCGCGTGTGCCGAGAGCCTGGTCGGCGCCGCCTACTTCGACCAGCGCGACGATGTGTCGGCGTTCCGGGAGGCTTTGGACCGGATGTGCGCCCAGGCAGCGCCAGTGCACCGCACCGAGGCTCTCCTCGGTGGTATTCGCAAGGAGATCTGAACCGATGGATCGCATATACAACGGCATGCCCGCCGCGCAGCTCGGGACGGAGGGCTGGCGCAAGCCCTGGAGCGGCGGCAACGGCGGCAGCTGTGTCGAGGCGATGCGGCTGCGGGACGGCAGGGTGGCGCTGCGTCAGTCCACCGACCCCGACGGGCCCGCGCTCATCTACACCCGGCACGAGATAGAACGATTCATCGCCGGAGTGAAGTCGGGCGACGCGGACTTCCTGCTGGTCTGACCGCCGGGATCCCCCACACCCGTTCTTTCGTCCACCCCCCGGCGTCCCCACCACTACGACCCCCACGAACGGAGACCGTCGTGACCGAGCAGGGCTTCTCTGCCGACCGGATCGACACCAGCAGGCCGCACCCGGCCAGGATGTACGACTACTTCCTGGGGGGCCAGGACAACTACGAGGTCGACCGGCAGGCAGCCGAGCAGTTGCTCCAGCTCGGCCCCGGGGTCGTCGCCAGCGCCCGGGGCAACCGCGAGTTCCTGCAGCGGGCGGTCCGCGCGGTCGCCGAGGACGGCATCGACCAGTTCATCGACATCGGCACCGGTATCCCCACGTCCCCCAACACCCACGAAATCGCCCGTTCCGTTACACCGGATGCGCGTGTGGTGTATGTGGACAATGATCCGATTGTTGCCACCTATGCGGGGGCGAAACTCACCAACACCGGGAAAACGGGGTTCATTCTCGGGGACCTGCGTGAGCCGGACGTGCTGCTCGGTCACCCCGTCCTCCGCGAACTCGTCGACTTCGGCCGTCCGGTCGCGCTTCTGCTCGTCGCCGTCCTGCACTTCGTCCGCGACGAGGAGGACCCCGCCGCGCTCGTGGCGGCGCTCACCGAGCGGCTGCCCGCCGGCAGCCGGCTGGTGCTGTCCCACGCCACCGGGGACCTGCACGACGACGAGGACCTGCGCAAAGGCACCGAGGTCTACCGGCGGGCCACGGCCTCCATGAATCTGCGCTCCCGCGACCAGGTGCTGCGCCTCTTCGAGGGCTTCGACGTGCAGGACCCGGGCGTGGTGCAGGTCCCGTTGTGGCGTCCGGACGGTCCTGTCCCCGAGGGGGAGAAGCTGCGTCAGGTCGCTCTGTACGGCGCGGTCGGCGTCAAGCGCTGACCCTCTGAGGTGTCCGCGCCGCGCCCCGCGGGGGAGGGGGCGGTGCGGAATGCCGCCCCGGTCCGGTGTCCACCGGGCCGGGGCGGCCTGCTGTGCGCCGGCCGCGGCTGTTCCCGCGAGCCTGCTTCCCATGGCGGCTGATAGCAGTCTTCTTCCGTCCTTTCAGGGGTGTCGCGGTCAAAATCGGGTGACATCCCGTCGGATCTCCCGCCCGGCCGGCACCTGAAACGTTCTTTGTCGTTCAACCTCGTGATCGATACAGGAATCTTTGGCATGAACACTTCTCCTGGGTCGTGGTTACTGATAAGTAATGGGTGCGTAAAAGCCGTCCCCCACCTCTCATTCGGGAGAACCTATGAAGTTGCGCCGACTCGCGACAGTGGCCGCCGCCGCGGCACTGTTCCTCGGCATCTCCGTCAGCACGGCCGCGGCCGACCCGGCGGCCCAGTCCCAGGTCTATGTGGCCCTGGGCGACTCCTACTCCTCCGGTGTCGGAGCCGGGAGCTACGACAGCGGCAGCGGCAGCTGCAAGCGGAGCAACAACGCCTACCCGCGTCTGTGGGCGAACGCGAACAACCCCGCCGCGTTCCACTTCACCGCCTGCTCCGGTGCGAAGACCAACGACGTCATCAACAACCAGCTCGGCCCGCTGAACTCCAGCACCACGCTGGTCAGCATCAGCATCGGCGGCAACGACGCCGGTTTCGCCGACGCGATGATCACCTGCGTCCTGCAGGGCACCAGCTCCTGCGTGAACCGGGTCAACCAGGCGAACGCCTACATCGCCAACCAGCTGCCGGCCCGGCTGGACGCGGTGTACTCCCAGATCCGCGCCAAGGCCCCCAACGCCCGCGTCGTGGTCCTGGGCTACCCGCGGATGTACAAGCTCAACGGCTCGTGCTGGGTCGGCATCAGCGAGACGTCCCGGGCGGCCATCAACGGCGCCGCGGACAACATCCACGCGGTCACCAGCCAGCGCGCCGCGGCGCACGGCTTCGTCTACGGCGATGTCCGGGGCACCTTCGCCGGCCACGAGATCTGCGGGAACCTCACCGAGTGGATTCACAGCGTCGCGTGGCCGCTCGACAACTCCTACCACCCGAAGAAGGCCGGCCAGTCCGGGGGCTACTACCCCGTGCTGCGCAGCCTCGCCTGATCCGCACCACGCGCTACCGGGCACCCTGAGCCCCGGCCGCCGCCCCCGCCGCGGGAGCGGCGGGGGCGGCGGCCGTATACGGTTCCGGACGGGCACGGGACCCCGGGAAGGGCATACGCTGCCGGGGAGACCCTCCCGCGGGTGCCCGGCCCGCCCGGGCAGGCAACCCCGGAAGCGGGTACGACGTCCCCAAGGTGAGGCGGGGGGGGGCGGCCCCGNGAGGCGGCGGCTGCCGCCGCGAGGAGGTAGACAGATGTCCAACGGAGCCAAGGTCGCCGTCGCCGGTGTGGCCGCCGGCCTGCTGCTGTGGTGGCTGACCAACTTCTGGATCGCCGCGCTGGTGATGTTCGGCATCCCGGCCGCCGCGTACCTGATGCTCGACCCCGGGCAGCGCCGCAGGCTGCGCCGGATCAACCGCCGGGAGCTGGGCCGCTGACGGCCCTCCGACCACGCCGCTGACTCCGCCGTCCGGGCGGGGTCAGCCGTCGGCCGGCCGGCGTGCCAGGGCGTCCAGGCGTTCCAGCAGCGCGGGCAGCTCGGGCCCCCGGCCGACCGGAAGGACCTCGCGCGGCTGGTCGTCCACCAGCACGAACGCGATGTCGTCGGTGCGTGCCACCAGGCTCCACCCCGGCCCGTCCACCCGCAGTGTCCGGGCCTCACCGGAGGCGAAGGAGGAGCGCACCCGTCCGGGCGGAGGGGGCGTATCGAGGTAGCCGCGCGCCGCTTCCAGGACCCGGTGCACCGCCGCGCGGGGTTCTTCCGCGGAACCGCTGACGGCCGCCTCGCCGGCCGTGTCCTCCGGCTCGGTGAACTCCACGTCCTCGTCCACCTGCCGCCGCCACTGCGCCCATTGCAGGGCGATCTCGTCGGCCCCCAGCCGGCGCTGGGCCGGGCCCCAGCCCTCGGGGTCAGGAGCCGACAGGAGCGGGGGGCCGGCCTCTTCCGGCAGCGGGGGATCGTGCGGAGCGGGCAGCCCGGGGGCCGCCACCTCCAGTTCGACCGGCCAGCCGGCGAGCACGGCTGCCACCGTGCGCTCGTCGGGCGACAGGTCGTACGGCATGCCGCAGTCCCAGGCGGCGATCGCACAGGCGGTCAGCGGGACGTCCTCCGTCGCCACCGTCCACCGCGCGCCCTCGCCGTCCTGGCCGAGCAGCAGGCCGTAGCCCTCGGCGTAGGGCGCGAGCCCCAGTGCGGCGCACGCCTGCGGATAGTCGTCCCCGAGCACGGCGGGAAAACGCTCGGGAGTCAGCATCAGGGCGGTCAGGACGAACAGCTCGTCCTCCGCCCCGGTGTCCGGGTCCGTCGCGCCCACGGGGACCTCCTCTTTCGGCCAGGTGACCGAAGAGTAGCGACATCGGAAGGTTCGCGGAACCGCTCGGGTGGTTGCCGACGGAGCCCCGGTGGGGAAGGCTGACACCGCAGTCGTCTGACGAGAAGGGGGAGCCGGGGATGGCACTGAGCACCACACTCGACTGGTTGCTGGACGATCTGGCACAACGAGTACCGCGGGTGCGGCACGTTCTGCTGCTGTCGAGCGACGGACTGGTCACCGCGGCGAGCAAGGATCTCCACCGGAGCAGCGCCGAGCACCTCGCCGCGGTCTCCTCCGGTCTGCACAGCCTGGCCAAGGGGGTGGGAGAACACTTCGCCTGCGGCGCGGTCCGCCAGACGATGATCGAGTTCGACGACGGAGTCCTGTTCGTCACCGCAGCCGGTGACGGCAGCTGCCTGTGCGTCCTCACCGGGCCCGAGGCCGAGGTGGGACATGTCGCCTACGAGATGACCCTGCTGGTGAACAAGGTGGGCGAGCACATGGGCCTGGCGGCCCGGGAGACCTCCTGAGCGACGGCGGCGCCGTGGCGCCGTCCCCGGCCGGCCGCCGCCTCGGGCGGCCGGGGACGGCGCGTGGCCTCAGAGCTGCCCGACGTCCGTCACCATGATCACGGCTCGGCCCTCCGCGTCCGAGGCGGTGAGATCGACCTCGGCGGAGATGCCCCAGTCGTGGTCCCCCCGCGGGTCGGCGAAGGTCTGCCGTACCCGCCACAGGGCGTCCTCGGGCCGCTCCTCGATCCGCAGCAGCCTGGGACCTCGGGCATCGGGGCCGGTGCCGATCTCGTCGTACTCCTCCCAATAGGCGTCCAGCGCCTCCGCCCAGGCATCCGCGTCCCAGCCCGAGGCGTCGTCCAGCTCGCCCAGCGCCTCCACCTTGTCCAGCGCCGCCAGCTCCACCCGGCGGAACAAGGCGTTGCGGACCAGCACCCGGAAGGCCCGCGCGTTGGAGGTGACCGGCTTCACCTGGTCGGCCCGGTCCTGGGCCTGCGTGGCGTCCTCCTCCTCGGGATTCGCCAGCTGCTCCCACTCGTCCAGCAGGCTGGAGTCGACCTGGCGTACCAGCTCGCCCAGCCACGCGGTGATGTCCTGGAAGTCCTCCGACTTGAGATCGTCCGGAACCGTGTGCTCCAGCGCCTTGTACGCGCTCGCCAGATAGCGCAGCACGATCCCCTCGGTCCGTGCCAGCTCGTAGTGCGAGACGAACTCCGAGAACGTCATGGCCCGCTCGAACATGTCGCGGACCACGGACTTGGGGGAGACCGGATGGTCACCGACCCACGGGTGGCTCTTGCGGTAGACCCCGTAGGCGTGGAAGAGCAGATCGGCCAGCGGCTGCGGGTGGCTGATGTCCATCAGCCGCTCCATGCGCTCCTCGTACTCCACGCCGTCGGCCTTCATCTCGGCGACCGCCTCGCCGCGGGCCTTGTTCTGCTGCGCGGCGAGGATCTGCCGCGGATCGTCCAGCGTGGACTCGACCACCGAGACCATGTCCAGGGCATAGGAGGGGGACTCGGGGTCCAGCAGTTCGAAGGCGGCAAGGGCGAAAGTGGACAGCGGCTGGTTGAGCGCGAAGTCCGACTGGAGGTCGACGGTCAGCCGCACCCGCCGCCCCTGCGCGTCCGGTTCGTCCAGTTGCTCCACCACCCCTCCGTCGAGCAGCGAGCGGTAGATGGCGATGGCGCGGCGGATGTGCTTCAGCTGCTGCTTGCGCGGCTCGTGGTTGTCCTCCAGCAGGCGCCGCATCGCCTGGAAGGCGTCGCCCGGCCGGGCGATGACCGACAGCAGCATGGCGTGGGTGACCCGGAAGCGGGAGGTCAGCGGCTCGGGGTCGGAGGCGATCAGCTTCTGGAAGGTGTTCTCGTTCCAGCTGACGAAGCCCTCCGGCGCCTTCTTGCGGACGACCTTGCGGCGCTTCTTGGGGTCGTCGCCGGCCTTGGCCAGTGCCTTCTCGTTCTCCACGACATGCTCGGGCGCCTGTGCCACCACGAAGCCGGATGTGTCGAAGCCGGCCCGGCCGGCCCGGCCGGCGATCTGGTGGAACTCCCGGGCCCGCAGCGTGCGCACCCGGCTGCCGTCGTACTTGGTCAGCGCCGTGAAGAGCACCGTGCGGATGGGGACATTGACGCCGACGCCCAGGGTGTCGGTGCCGCAGATGACCTTCAGCAGGCCGGCCTGGGCCAGCTTCTCCACCAGCCGCCGGTACTTGGGCAGCATCCCGGCGTGATGCACGCCGATCCCGTGCCGGACGTACCGGGAGAGATTGCGGCCGAACCGGGTGGTGAACCGGAAGTTGCCGATGAGCGAGGCGATCTCGTCCTTCTCGGCCCGGGTGCACATGTTGATGCTCATCAGCGCCTGTGCCCGCTCCACCGCCTGCGCCTGAGTGAAGTGGACGATGTACACCGGGGACTGGCGGGTCTCCAGCAACTCCGTCAGCGTCTCGGTCAGCGGGGTCGTGCGGTACTCGTAGCTCAGCGGGACCGGCCGCGTCGCCGAGCGCACCACGGTGGTCGGGCGTCCGGTGCGCCGGGTGAGGTCCTCCTCGAAACGCGACATGTCGCCGAGCGTCGCCGACATCAGGACGAACTGGGCCTGCGGAAGCTCCAGCAGGGGGATCTGCCACGCCCAGCCGCGGTCGGGCTCGGCGTAGAAGTGGAACTCGTCCATGACGACCTGGCCGATGTCGGCGTCCGCTCCGTCGCGCAGGGCGATCGAGGCGAGCACCTCGGCCGTGCAGCAGATGACGGGCGCGTCGGCGTTGACCGAGGCGTCACCGGTCAGCATGCCCACGTTCTCGGTGCCGAAGAGTTTGCACAGCTCGAAGAACTTCTCCGACACCAGCGCCTTGATCGGCGCGGTATAGAAGGTGACCTTGTCCGCCGCCAGCGCGGCGAAGTGCGCGCCGGCCGCCACCAGGGACTTCCCCGAGCCGGTGGGAGTGGACAGGATGACGTTCGCCCCCGAGACCACTTCGATCAGTGCCTCCTCCTGCGCGGGGTAGAGCGTGAGGCCCCGCTGCTCGGTCCACGACGAGAAGGCGTCGAAGAGGGCGTCCGGGTCACTGTCGCTCGGCATCTGATCGATAAGGGTCACGCCCCCATACTGCCCGTCCGGAAGCCCGGAGGGGGAACCGGCCGTTGATACGAAGATCATTGGCACTACGCTGTGCCGGTCACACAGAACTGCACACGAGGATGAGACGGGGGCCGAGGCCATGATGGGACCGGCGCACTCACTGTCCGGAGCGATGGCCTGGCTGGGGGTGGGGGCGGCCGTGGCGGCCGCCGGCAACCCCATGCCGTGGCCGGTACTGCTGGCCGGCACGCTGATCTGCGCGGGCGCGGCGCTCGCTCCCGACCTGGACCAGAAGTCGGCGACCATATCCAGGGCCTTCGGGCCCGTCTCCCGCTGGCTGGCCGGTGTCATCGACAAACTGTCGGCCGCCGTCTACAACGCGACCCGCGGCAAGGGCGAGCGGCGGCGCACCGGAGGACACCGGACCCTCACGCACACCTGGGTGTGGGCCGTGGCGATCGGCGCCGGATTCTCGGCCGCGGCGGTCGCCTGGGGCCGGTGGGCGGTTCTGGTCATTCTCTTCATCCACATGGTGCTGGCCGTCGAAGGGCTGCTGTGGCGCCACGCCCGCACCTCCAGCGACGTCCTGGTGTGGCTCCTGGGCGCCACCAGCGCCTGGACCCTGGCCTCGGTGCTCGACCAGCCGGGCAACGGATCGCACTGGCTCTTCCCCGACCACGCCTATCTCTGGCTGGGGCTGCCGATCGTGCTGGGCGCCGTGGTGCACACCATCGGGGACTCACTCACGATCTCCGGCTGCCCGATGCTGTGGCCGCTGCCGGTCAAGGGGCGCCGCTGGTACCCGCTGGGCACGCCGCGGTTCATGCGGTTCCGGGCCGGTGCCTGGGTGGAGAACAAGGTGCTCATGCCCGTCTTCATGGTGGTCGGCGCGGCCAGCGGCGTGGGTGCCCTGGTCATGGCCGCCTGAGGGGAACGTCCGGCTGCCGCCCCACCGGGCCCCGGGGGCGGCAGCCGCAGCCGTCGCGCGCCCCGGGAGGGCCTCAGCCGTGCCAGGAGCGCCACAGCCTGGCGTACGCCCCACCCGCGGCCACCAGTTCGGCGTGGCTGCCCAGCTCGCTGATCCGTCCGTCCTCGACCACCGCGATCACGTCCGCGTCGTGCGCGGTGTGCAGCCGGTGGGCGATCGCGATCACCGTGCGGCCTTCCAGCACCCGCGCCAGTGAGCGCTCCAGGTGCCGTGCCGCCCGGGGGTCCAGCAGCGATGTCGCCTCGTCCAGCACCAGCGTGTGCGGGTCCGCCAGCACCAGCCGGGCCAGCGCGATCTGCTGGGCCTGAGCGGGGGTGACGGCCAGCCCGCCGGAGCCGACCTCGCTGTCCAGGCCCTGCGGGAGGGCCCGCACCCAGCCGTCGGCCCCCACCGCGCCGAGACAGGCTCGGAGTTCGGCGTCGGTCGCGGCCGTCCTTGCCAGCAGCAGATTGTCGCGCAGCGGTCCGACGAACACATGGTGTTCCTGGTTGACCAGGGCCACGTGTCGCCGCACCCGCTCGGGGGACATCGCGGCCAGTTCGGCACCTCCCAGGGTGACGGCGCCGGCCCGGGGTGCGTAGATGCCGGCCAGCAGCCGCCCCAGCGTCGACTTGCCCGCTCCCGACGGCCCCACCAGCGCGACCCGGGTGCCCGGCGGCACGTCCAGCGAGACACCGTGCAGCACGTCGGAGCCCGGCGCATAGCCGAACCGCACCGTCCGTGCGAGCACCTCGCGGCCCTGGGGCTCCGCGGCGCCGTCGCCCGGCCCGTCCTCGATCTCCCGGACACCCACCAGCCGGGCCAGCGAGACCCGGGCGACCTGGAGCTCGTCGAACCAGCGCAGGATCATGCCGACCGGTTCGACGAGCATCTGGGCCAGCAGAGCCCCGGTGGTCAGCTGGCCGACCGTCAACCAGCCCTGGAGCACGAACGCGCCGCCGATCAGCAGCACACCGCCGATGATCAGGGAGTGGTACACGTTGACCGCGGGGATCAGGACCGAGCGCAGCCACAACGTGTACCGTTCCCACGCGGTCCAGTTCCGGATCCGCTGCTCGGAGAGCCGGACCCGGGCCGGTTCCAGCCGGTGCACCTCGATCGTGCGCCCGGCGTCCACGGTCTCGGCCAGAGCCCCGGCCACCGCGGCGTACCCGGCGGCCTCCGCCCGGTATCCGGCGGGCGCCCTGCGGTAGTACCACCGGGCGGTCGCCAGCAGGACGGGCAACGCGATCAGCACGCCCAGCGCGAGCGGGGGAGCGGTCAGCACGATGCCGCCCAGCAGCAGCGCCGCCCACACTGTGGCGATGGCCAGCTGCGGCACCGCCTCCCGCATGGCCTGGGCCAGCCGGTCGATGTCGGTGTTGATGCGGGCCAGCAGGTCCCCGGTGCCCGCCCGTTCCAGCACGCCGGGGGGCAGCGCCACCGAGCGCACCAGGAAGTCCTCACGCAGGTCGGCCAGCATCCGCTCGCCGAGGCCCGCCCCGCGCAGCCGCACCAGCCGGACGAAGAACGCCTGCACGGCGAGGGCGGCTGCGAAGAGGGCCACGGTCTGCCCCAGGTTCAGCTCCCGGACGCCGTCGGCCAGGTCCTGCACGACACCGCCGAGCAGGTAGGGCCCGGCCATCGAGGCGAGTACCGCGACCGTGTTGACCACGACCAGGAGGACGAAGGCCCGGCGGTGCCGCCTCAGCAGCTCCCGCACGTAGGCGCGCACGGTCTCCCGGCCGGCGACCGGAAGCGTGGTGGCGTGCTCCGCGCCGGAGGGGTCGTGGTCCGGAGGGCGGACGCCGATCATGCGGTCTCCTGTGCGAAGGCGAGAGGGCCGGCGGGGGAGGGGGGCGTGCCCGGGCCGTCCCCGGTCTCCCGGGTGACGACGGCCCGGTACCCGGGGTGGGTGGCCAGCAGGTCCTGGTGGGTGCCGGCGGCGGCCACCGAACCGTCCTGGAGGAACACCACCTCGTCGGCGCGGTCCAGCAGCAGCGGGCTGGAGGTGAACACCACGGTGGTCCGGCCGGCCCGCAGCTCACGCACCCCTTCGGCGATGCTCGCCTCGGTGTGCGAGTCGACCGCCGAGGTCGGTTCGTCGAGCACCAGCACCTGCGGGTCGGTGATCAGCGAGCGGGCCAGCGCCAGCCGCTGCCGCTGGCCGCCGGAGAGCGAACGGCCCCGCTCGGTGATGTGCGCGCGCATCGGGTCGCCCCCGTCCCGGCCGGCCGCGGCCCGGGCCAGGGCGTCCAGCGCGTCCCCGCACCGGGCGGCCTCCAGGGCCTGGCTCACCGTGACCCGGCCCGAGCGGGGGACGTCCAGGAGTCCGGTGAGGGTGCCGGACAGCAGCACCGGGTCCTTGTCCTGGACCAGCACGGCGGCTCTGGCCGTCTCCAGCGGCAGCAGGTCCAGCGGGGTCCCGCACAGTTCGGCGGAGGGGGCGTCCCCGCCGCGGGCCGGATGGCCGCCCAGCCGCTCGGCCAGCCGCTCGGCGGCGTCCGGGTCACCGCACACCACAGCCGTCAGCCGGCCCTGGGCCGCGCGCAGCCCGCTGGCCGGGTCCGTGAGATCCCCGGACGGGGGCGGTCCGGCGGACCCCGCGGCCGGAGCGGCCCCGGATTCGCGGCGCAGGCTCAGTACCCGGACGGCCCGCCGGGCCGAGGGGCGGGAGAAGGTGAAGGCCATCGCGGCCTCCTGGAACAGTCGCAGCGGGAACATCAGGAACATCACGGCCCCGTAGACGGTGACCAGTTCGCCGGGGCTCAGCCGGTCTGCCAGGGCGAGCTGGGCACCCTGCCAGACCACCGTCAGCAGCAGCAGGCCCGGGGCCACCACCTGGAGCGCGTCGATCAGCGCCCACATCCTGGCGCTGTGCACGGACGCCGCCCGCACTTCCTGCGAGGCCCTCCGGTAGCGGTCGAGGAACAGTTCCTCTCCGCCGATGCCGCGCAGCACCCTCAGGCCCGCCACGGTGTCCGAGGCCAGCTCCGTGGCCCGGCCGGACCGGGCCCGTTCCCGGTCGGCGCGCCGGGTGGCGGCCGGAAGCAGCGGAAAGACGGTGAGCACCACCACGGCGACACCGGCGCCGACCAGCAGCCCCAGTCCCGGCTCGAAGACCACCAGCCCGGCGCACACGCCCAGCGTCGCCACCGCGGCGGCGGCGAACCGGGAGAACGACTCGACGAACCAGCCGATCTTCTCCACGTCCCCGGTGGACACCTTGACCACTTCCCCGGCGGCCACCCGCCGGGTCAGCAGGGCGCCGAGCTCGGCGGTGCGGCGGGCCAGGAGCTGCTGGACCCGGGCCGCGGCGGTGATCCAGTTGGTGACGGCGGCCCGGTGCAGCATGGTGTCGGCCACCGCGACGGTGACGGCGACACCCAGCATCACCAGACCGGCGGCGGCCAGCCGCCGTCCGGAGCCGTCCACCACGGCCTGGACCGCCAGGCCCATGGCGACCGGCAGGGCGGCGACGCCGCTCATGTGGAGGGTGCCCCACATCAGTGCCCTGGCCTGGCCGCCGAGCTGGCGGCGGAACAGCCAGACCAGGAAACGGAATCCGGACCGCACGTCGGGATCGCCGGGATCGGCGTGCGGAAGGTCGCGAATCTGCATGACATCCCAGGGTCGGTGCGAGGAGAAACCGGACAGCCCCCACAGACTCCAGGCCGCGCCCGCGGGGAGGCAACCGGGTTTTCCCGTGGTCGGACAGAACCGCTCAGTTTCCGACCCGGTCCGGTCCGTGCTCCGGCCACGCGCTCCGGCGGAGCAGCCGCAGACCGTTGAGCGCCACCAGAACGGTGGACCCCTCGTGCCCCGCCACTCCCAGCGGCAGCGGCAGGTGTCCCACCAGGTCCCAGGTGACCAGCACAATGATGGCCCCGCCCGCGATGACCAGATTCTGGGTGACCAGGCGCCGCGCCCTGCGGGAGAGTTCCACCACTGCCGGCACGGCATCCAGCCGGTTCCTGACCAGCACCGCGTCCGCGGTCTCCAGGGTCAGATCGGCCCCGCCGCGTCCCATGGCCAGACCCGTGTGCGCGGCGGCCAGCGCCGGGGCGTCGTTGACTCCGTCCCCCACGGCCAGGACCCGGTGTCCGCGGCGCTCCAGGTCCGCCACGGTCTCCGCCTTCTCGTGCGGCAGCAGGGCGGCGCGTACTTCGGTGATGCCGGTCCGGGAGGCGATGCCGGCGGCGGCGCGCGCGTGGTCGCCGGTCAGCAGTACGGGGGCCGAGCCGGTGAGCGCGGTGAGCCGGCGGACGGAGTCCGGGGCCTCCGGACGGAGCCGGTCGCTGAAGCCGAGCACTCCGGCGGGGGTGCCGTCCAGGCTCACCACCGCTGTGGTGAGACCGGCCTCCTCCAGTTCCGCCACCGCCCCGGCGGCCTCTGCCGCCGGCTGCCGGCCCGGCCGGGTGACCTCCACCAGCACCCCGCCGACCAGGGCCGACACCCCGTGACCCGGCGCGGAGCGGAATCCGGTGGCGACCGCGGGCGGGAGGTCCTCGGCGGCCTCCCGTACCGCACGTCCCAGGGGGTGTTCACTGGCCTGCTCCGCCGCGGCGGCCAGTGCCAGCAGCCGCTCACGAGCGGGGCCGTCCGGCAGCGGCCGGATCTCCTCCAGCCGGGGCGTCCCCTCGGTCAGGGTGCCGGTCTTGTCGAAGACCACCCGGTCCACGGTCCCCAGCCGCTCCATCACGGCTGCGGACTTGATCAGCACGCCGTGGCGTCCGGCGTTGGCGATCGCCGCGAGCAGGGGCGGCATGGTGGCGAGCACCACGGCACACGGCGATGCGACGATCATGAAGGTCATGGCGCGGAGCAGTGCCGAGGAGAGGTCGGCACCGAGGGCCAGGGGGACGGTGAACACCGCCAGGGTGGCCGCCACCATGCCCACGGCATACCGCTGCTCGATCCGCTCGATGAACAGCTGGCGGGGTGCTTTGGCCTCGCTGGCCTCCTCCACCAGTGCCGCGATGCGGGCGATGACGGACTCCCGGGCAGCCCGGCTCACGCGCACGCGCAATGCGCCGGTGCCGTTGAGGCTGCCCGCGAAGACCTCGTCGCCCGTTGCCCGGGGGACCGGCAGCGGTTCCCCGGTGATGGAGGCCTGCTGCACCTCGGTGGAACCCTCGGTCACGATGCCGTCGGCCCCGATCCGCTCCCCGGGCCGCACCAGGACGACATCGCCCGGGGCGAGGACGACGGCCGGCACGGTTTCCTCGCCGCCGCCGGGCCGCAGCCGGGTGGCGCTTTGCGGAGCGAGATCCAGCAGGCCGCGCACGGAGTCGGCGGTGCGCTGGGTGGCGTAGGCCTCCAGTGCTCCGGAGGTGGCGAAGATGACGATGAGCAGTGCCCCTTCCAGCGGTTGCCCGATGGCGGCGGCGCCCAGCGCGGCGGCCACCATCAGCAGGTCCACGTCCAGGGACTTCTCCCGCAGGGCAGCCAGCCCGTCCCGGGCCGGCTGCCAGCCGCCTGCCGCGTAGCAGACGGCGTAGCAGGACCACCATGTGGCCGGTGGCGCTCCGGCCAGATCCAGCACCAGTCCGGTCAGCAGTGCCGCGAGGGCCGCGGCGGCCCACCGCGCCTCGGGCAGCCGCAGCAGGGGCGTGCGCCGCGGCAGCGGACCGGGTGCCGGAGCGGCAGGCGAGCCGGATTCCCGGTCGAGGGGGGTCAGGGTCATGTCGCCACCTCCATATGAATGAATGAATACTTCTTCATGTGTGGGCGGCACCGTACCATGCGGGAATGGGACACGGAGCAGGCAGCCACGGCACCCCCTCGGCGAAACTGGACGCGCAGAGCGCCGTCACGGTCGCGGCCACGCTCCAGGCGCTCGCGACCCCCTCCCGGCTGCTGATCCTGGCCCGGTTGCGCGAGGGGGCGCTGCCCGTCACCGAACTGGCCCGCCACGTGGGAATGGAGCAGTCCGCCGTCTCCCATCAGCTGCGGCTGCTCCGGGCGCTCGGCCTGGTGAGCGGCAGCCGCGAGGGGCGCCGGATCGTCTACCGGCTGCACGACAGCCACGTCGCCCAGCTCCTGGACGAGGCCGTCTATCACGTCGAGCACCTGCAGCTCGGACTCCGGGACGGTGCCGCCCGCGACGGGGAGCCCTGAGCCGGCACCGGGCGCCGCGCCCGGTCGGTCCCGCCTGAGACGGGTGGTCGTGGACGTCCGGCGGGGTGCGGCGGATTCTTCCGGCCGCGAAGTGAGCGCCGGGCTCGAAGGGCGGACACGGCCCCGCCGGGGGTGAGTGCTGTCGCCGGACGGGTGTCGTGCGGGGCGGTCGGGCCCCGCCTTCACCTGGGGTGATCGGGCGCGGGCCGCCGTCGGTGGATCGCCGCGGCCCGCGGCCGGGCGGTTCTCTCCGGCGGGGCGAGCCTTCGGGATTCGAGGCCGGCACGCGGACGGAGGCCCGAAGTGTGCAGTTTTTTGTTCGAAGTTGGAACGCTCCAGGCGATTGACGGGAGACCGGTGCGCTCCCACCATAAGGTCATGGCCGTCGAGTGGGAGCGCTCCCATTCCGGCGCCCCTCCTCCGGTGTCCGGGGGTGGGGGCGCTTCCGCCCGGCGGTGGTTCCGCAGCCCATGGCCAGCCTCGGGAAGGGCCGCTCATGTCAGCCTCTGCCGCACGTCCGGCCCCGGCCGGGCGGACCGAAGAACTCCCGGACTGCGACGCGGACCGGCGCCTCAGGCTCCGTGCGAGGAACCGGGAGGCCAACCGCCGCAGTACGTTCAACCGTCGAAGCCGGGGTGAGGAGTGTTAGGGTCCCCGGTTTCGGTTCGCGGCCGGCCCGTCGAGGCGTGCCGGCCGTTGCGCTTCCCGTCGTCCGTGGTGGCGCCGACCTGTCCGGACCCCTGTCGTGGGGGAGTCCGGCGGGGGACGGGAAGCGTGAGCCGCCCCGCCTTGTCAGGGACGGGAGGGCGGGGCGGCGAGGCCTCCCCGGCCGGCCCATGGCGACAGTCCATGGAGTCGTCCGGGGAGGCTCTCCGGGATGCGGGGTTTTTCCGTTCGGAAGTGAAACTCATCGAAGTATTGACGTGCGCATGACTGGCCGCCAGGATGTGTGGAGCCGCCGCCGGGTGGGAGCGCTCCCAACCAGACTGCCGCATCGCTCGGGCGATGAGGTGGTCGCCACCCGGCGGCGGTTTCGTCGAATGGTCCGCCCGGGGGCGGCGGGCCGAGGGGTGCGGCGCCCCTGTGGCGAGGCGTGCGGGGGGTTCACTGCATGGCAGTAATGGTATAGACCTTTACTGACGAAGGGAGACGGGCATGAGTGTCCGGCACGAACCAGAGGCCGCCCATGGGCCGCACCCCCGGGCCCGCTCCGCGGGCGAGAACGGGGCGGAGCCCGCCGACGCCGGAGCGAAGGCGCTGGCCGCCTTACGGATTGCCCTCGGGGGGATCTTCCTGTGGGCCTTCCTGGACAAGACCTTCGGGCTCGGCTATGCCACCCGGGCCGAGACGGCCTGGGGCAACGGCGGCTCCCCGGCCGGGGGCTATCTCGCTCACGTCGACGGACCGATGGCTTCCACCTATCACGGGTGGGCGGGCGCGGTCTGGGTGGACTGGCTCTACATGGCCGGAATGCTCGGTCTGGGGCTGGCCCTGCTCGCCGGGGTGGCGCTGAGGGTCACCGCGGCCTCCGGCACGCTGATGATGGCCATGATGTGGCTCGGTCAGTGGCCGCCGGGGCGTGAACTGTCCGACGGGTCGCCCAGCATGTCCACCAACCCGCTGCTGGACCAGCACGTCGTCTATGCCCTGGCCATGATCGCGCTCGCGCTGTGCTCCGCCGGGCGGGTATGGGGGCTGGGCCGGTACTGGTCGCGGCTGCCGGTGGTGAGCACGCACCGCTGGCTGCGCTGATCCGCCGCAGGCCACCGTGGGCCCGCCGGTGCGCGGGGACGCCCCGCGCCGGCGGGGATGCGCGGAGCGGGAACCGGGGAAGTGCCCGGTCCCCGCTCCGCGCGCTGATGCCGGAAGGCGCGCGCCCGGTGCCGGTGCCATCCTGAGAGGGAACGGTCACCGTGACCCGGAAGCCCTGCGGCCGGCCCTCACCGGCCGCGGCCGGTGAGCGGGAACGACGCCCGAACCGCAGGAAGGGGCCGCGTCATGACCCGACCCTCCGCAGGGGCAGGACAGCCGGGCACCGCAGCGCGGGTCCGGCCGCTGTCCGGCTGGCTCACCTTCGCCGGCATCCTGATCCTCACCCTCGGCATCTTCCACATCGTGGGCGGCCTGGCGGCCTGGACCCGCGACGACTACTACCTGGTCACCTCCGACGGCCTGCTGGTCTTCGATTACACCGCGTGGGGCTGGATCCTCTTCCTCCTCGGCCTTCTGCAGGTGGCGGTGGGCGCGGGGGTGTACACCGGCCGGGACTGGGCCCGCCTGACGGGCATCGCCCTGGCGGTACTCACCGCGGTGGCCCACGTGGCGTTCCTCGCCGCCTTCCCGCTCTGGTCGGTGATCGTGATCGGACTGGCGGTCCTGGTGATCTACGCCCTGTCCGTTCCGCCGGAGGGCGCCACCGGGCTCTGAGAGGTGGCCGCGCCCCGGCTCCGTGGGCTCCGGGGGTGCTCAGCGCCCGGCGGGGTCCAGATGGCCGTCGTCGCCCTGGGCCACGACGGCCAGCCGGCCACCCTCGTCGAGCGGGGTGGGCAGCCTCAACAGGCCCGTCACGGTGGCTGTTCCGGCGTCGAAGAGCTGGATCTCCCCGTGACCGCCCCTGGTCACCGCCACCAGCGAGGCGGCCGGTGACGCGGCGACAGCCCGGCGCTGCACTCCGTCCCAGGGCGTGCCGCCGCGCCGGGGCGCGCCGTCCATGGCCGGCAGGGGAAGCCGGGCGCTGACGGCCGGGGTGCCGAGGTCCGTGGAGACCAGCACCAGTTCGTCGCCGTCCGGGTGACAGCGGGCGAAGGCCGCGTGACGGGCCGCCAGACCCATCCGGAAGACCAGGCCGGGGCCGATCTCCAGCCGTCCGGTCTCCCCGGTGTCCAGGCGGTGCCACCAGGCGTCGTTCGTCCACAGCGGCCACTGCCCCGGATCCGTGGGCCCGCCGCGCAGGCAGGACCACAGGACGCGGTGCCGGGTATCGAGCCGCAGGAAGTACCCGCGCCCCCCGGTGCGCCCGGAGGCGTCCCAGGACAGCGGAGGTTCGGGGCGCAGCGCGCTGCCCTCCGGCCGGGCCCGGTGCACGCCCTCGCCCGTGGCGGCGAACAGCAGTCCGCCGGCCGGGTCGTGGGCATCGCCGTGACCGTCGTCCGGAAGCGCGAGCCGTTCCAGCGGCTCGGCGGGCGGACAGCCCGGAGCGGTGGCCAGCAGGTCCGAGAAGCGGTACGACTCGAAGAAGCCGGGCTCCCGGTGCCGCAGGACCACCAGCGGGTCGCCGGAGCCGGGCAGTGTCACACCGGGCTCCCCGGCCCGGGTGCGGAACCGGACGGCCGCGGCGCCGCCCGGTGCCTCCAGATCCACCACGGTGCACACATCCGACCACGGCTCGGCATTGGCGCCCAGCCCCGTGGTGACCGCCAGACGGCGGCCCGCCGGGTCGGCCGCCAGCTGCTCGGCGGGCACCGCCACCGGGACGGTCGCGGACACCGCGGGCCTGCCCGCGGTGTCACCGAAGACATCGAGGACGACGAGTTCTCCGGCGCGGTCGTCGACGAGAGCCAGCCGGTCACCGGGCAGCCGCAGGAGCCCCGCGTGTTCGGACAGGTGGCGGCCGGTCAGGCGGACGACGGTGCCGCCGTCCGGTTCGAGCACGGTCACGGAGCCTGCGACGTGGTCGGCGACGACGAGGCGGAGGGGCGGGTGCACGGCGGTCTCCCCTGGGAAGTAGGGCAAAGGATTGCAATGATAACGGTTTTCATGACTAGTATTTGCGGCCGGAGGGAACAGCCGGGGGACCTCCGACGTGCCTGACCGCGCCCCGGCACCGACACAGAAATGGGAGTCGCCGATGTCGCGCACATCGTTCCGCTCCGTCCGGCGCGTGACCGCCGCCGTGCTGGCGGCCGCCGTCCTCGTGGGGTGCTCAGGTGCCGCCGGCTCGTCGGGGGAGTCCGCCCCGGACGGCGGGGAGGCCGCCTCGCCCGGCCCCGAGGTGACCGCCGAACCGATCAGTGCCGCCCGGGAGATCACCGACGCCAAGGGCGTCACGGTCACCACCGAGCGGGAGCCGGAGCGCATCGTGTGCCTGGTGGGGCTGTGCGACGACATGCTCACGGAGCTCGGGATCACGCCGGTGGCCACCAACAACGCCCTGCTGTACCACCCGGACTTCCTCGGCGAGGACGCCGACGGCGTCCCGCAGATCCCCGGAGGGTTCATCGCCCCCGAGATCGAGGCGATCCTCTCCCACCGGCCCGACCTCGTCATCGGCCTGGAGGATACCCACGGCAAGCTGGCACCCGCGCTGGAGGGCGCCACCACCTTCTGGCCGGTCCAGCCCGCCACCTGGGAGGACAGCGTCGGCTACCTGCGGAACCTGGCCGCTCTCACCGGACGGACGCAGGAGGGGCAGGCGGCCGAGGAGCGCTTCCGCACGGCTCTGGCCGGGGCGCAGGAGAAGCCCAGCGACGAGACCGCGCTCATCATCTACGGCAGCGACGAGAACTTCGGCGTGGCCACCCCGGGGACCGACGTGGCGGCGGGACTCTTCCCCCGCATCGCCGGATACCCCTGGGAGTCCCGCGGTGTCGAGGGCAGCTACAGCCTGGAGGAGATCCTCGCCCGCGACGTCGATGTGCTCTTCGTGGAGACGCTCTCCTTCGGGGACGACGACGGGCAGCTCTCCGAGAAGCTGGCCGCCAACCCCCTGTGGTCACAGATCCCGGCCGTCCGTGAGGACCGGGTGTACGAGGTGGACCCCGAGGTCTGGGCGAAGGGCCGGGGCACCCGCTCGCTGGGCATCGTCCTCGACGAGGCCACGGCCCGGCTTCGGTGAAGGTGAAAGGGTGGCAGGCCGTTCTCGGCCTCCTGCTCGGCGCGGCGGTGCTCGGCGCCCTGTGCCTGGGAACGCCCGCCGTCCCGCCGTCCCGGCTGCCCGGTCTGCTGACCGGCCAGGGAGAGGGCATCGAGCGCATCGTGGTGACCGAACTCCGGCTGCCGCGGGTGGTTCTTGCCCTGCTGGCCGGTGCCTGCCTCGGTGCGGCCGGACTGGTGCTGCAGGAGGCCCTGCGCAATCCGCTGGCCGTCCCGGAGATGCTGGGCGTCTCCTCCGGGGCGGCGCTCGGAGTGGCCGCGCCGCTCGTGCTGGCCGTGTCCGTCCCGGCCGTGGTCCAGCCGGTGCTGGCACTGGGCGGCGCGGCCTTCGGGGGAGCCCTGACCCTGCTCGCCGCGGGTGCAGGCCGCAGCCCGTCCGCGGTGCTGCTCACCGGCGCCGCGGTGGCGGCAGCGCTGCAGGCGGGTCTGCTGGTGATGATGGTGATGGCCGATCAGCTCGACCTGCAGTTGATCTACCGCTATCTGCTGGGCAGCCTGTCCGGGCGTACCTGGGGCGACGTGACGGGGCTGTGGCCGTGGCTGCTGATCGCCGTCCCCGCGCTGGTGCTGTGCGCCCCGGTGCTGTCCGTGCTGCGGCTGGGTGACGAGGACGCCACGGCGCTGGGAGTGCGGGTGCACCGTGCCCGCTTCGCGGCGCTGGCCGTGGCAGTCGTCCTCATCGCCCCGGTGGTGGCGGTGTGCGGCCCGGTCGCCTGGGTGGGCTTTCTCGCCCCGCACCTGACCCGCCGCCTGCTGCCCGAGGCGGACGCGGTGCGCTGGCTTCCGTGGTCCGCGGCCTGGGGTGCGGTCACCGTGGCCCTGGCCGATCTGCCGGCCCGGCTGGCCCTCGCCCCTGTCGAGACTCCGGTGGGGGCGTGGACGGCGCTGCTCGGGGTCCCGGCCGGGGTCGTGCTGCTGCGGTGGGCGCGCCGCGCGCCCGGCGGGAAGCGCGGCCCGCGCCCCGAGGAGGCGGCCGCGGTGCCCCGGCAACGAGAGAGCCGTCCCGCCCCGACGGGGAAAGGAACCCGCCCGTGACCGTGATGTCGCCGTCGCGGCCGTCGGCTCCCCCCGCCGGCCGCGGCAATGGTCTGCCCACCGGTGTCCGCTTCACGGCCGTGGCGGCCGCGGTGGTCCTCCTGGCCGTGGCGGCCCTGCTGGCCGGCCGCGCCCTCGCACCGCCCCAGGTGTGGGCGGCGCTCACCGGCGGGGGAGACCCCATGGAACGCCACATCGTGCTGAACCTGCGCATCCCCAGGGTGCTGGTGGCCCTCGGGGCCGGCGCGTGCCTGGGCGTGGCCGGACTGGTCCTGCAGTCCGCGCTGCGCAACCCGCTGGCCGGCCCGGAGGTCACCGGGGTCACCCCGGGGGCCGTGCTGGGGGCGGTGAGCGCCACCGGGCTGGGACTGGCCGGCTGGCAGTCCCCGTCCTCCGTGGTGATCGCGGCCTGTCTGGGCGGTTTCGCCGGCGCGGGGCTGCTGTGGCTGCTGGCCGGGCGTGACCGGTCGGATCCGGCCGAGGTCGCGGTGTACGGCGTGCTGGTGTCCGCCGTGCTCGCCGGCCTCACCGCGATGGTCCTGCTGGTGGCGCCCGGCGAACTGGGGAGCGTGGTGCAGTGGCTGGTGGGCACCACCGAGGGCCGGGTGTGGACCCACTGGCATCTGCTGTGGCCCTGGGCGCTGGCCTGGGGGGCGGTCGCCTGGGTGATGACCGGCCCGCTGACCCTGCTGCGCTGCGGAGACGAGCAGGCGCGGGCGGCCGGCCTGGCCACCGGCCCGGCGCGGGCGGCGGCGCTGGTCTGTGCGGTGGCACTGACCGCCGCCGCGGTGGCGTCGGTGGGGGCGCTGGGCTTCGTCGGGCTGATGGTCCCGCACCTGGCGGTGGCCGTCTTCGGTGCCGACCTGCGGGTCACCCTGCCGGGTGCCGCACTGCTGGGGGCGGCGGTGGTGTGCGGGGCGGACGCCGTGGCCCAGCTGACCTCCCCGCTGCTGGCAGCCGCGTTCGGCTCGGGGCGGCTCACCCTGCCGGTGGGGGCCGTGACCACCTGTGCCGGTGCGGTGCTGCTGCTGTTCGTGGTGCGGCGGGCCGCCGGACGGATCCACTGAGCGACGCGGCGACGCGAGGAGAGAAACGATGACGGAACACACAGGTCGGGCCGCGCCGGTCGCGCCGGCCGCCGGGCCGGGGTCCGGAGGGGCACCCGCGGGGGAGCGGGCGGCGCCGGGCGGTGCCGCGGCGATCCGGGCGGAGGACGTGAGCTTCGGCTATCCCGGCCGCCCGGTGCTGCGCGGGGTCGATCTGACGATCGGTGCGGGCGAACTCGTCGCCCTCGTCGGGCTGAACGGCTGCGGCAAGAGCACCCTGCTGCGGCTCATGGCGGGACTGCTGCGGCCGGACTCCGGCCGGGTGCTGCTCGGAGCGGAGGACGCCGGGCACCTGACCCGGCGGGCGGCGGCCCGCCGGGTGGCCCTGCTGCACCAGACGGGCCCTCCCGTCCCGGGGATGACGGTCCGCCAGCTGGTGCGTCAGGGCCGCTACGCGGCGCGCGGGCCGCTGGGCATGCTGCGCGACGCGGAGGATGAGGCCTGCCGCCGGGCGCTGGCCGATGCCGGGGTGCGGGAGTGGGCCGATCGCCCGGTGGACTCCCTGTCCGGAGGCGAGCGCCAGCGCGTCCGGCTGGCGATGGCTCTGGCCCAGGACACCCGCATCCTGCTGCTCGACGAGCCGACCACCTTCCTGGACCTGAGGCACCAGCTGGAGGTGCTGGGAACGGTGGTGCGGTTGCGGGAGGAGCGGGGTCTGACGGTGGTGATGGTCCTGCACGACCTGGCCCACGCCGCCCGGTTCGCGGAGCGGCTGGTGGCCCTGCGCGACGGCCGGGTCGCGGCCGACGGCCTGCCGCGCGAGGTCGTGACCCCGGCCCTGCTGGCCGGGGTGCTGGGTGTCGCCGGCCGGGTGGGCACCGATCCGGAGGGCGGCTGGCCGGTGTGTTACCCGGATCACCCGCTACCCCTTGCGGACTGATAATCATTTTCATTAGAGTCGCCTGTGCGGCCTTCGAACGGAAGTCGCAACTACCCGAGATACAGGGAGGCTTCAGCCATGGAGCAGGACAAGGTGTTCGCCCCGATCGAGGAGCCGGGCCAGCTGGCCCACGCCTCGGCCACCCACTCCAACGCGCTCGTCGAGAACCCCTTCGACGACACCGAGGAGTAAGAGCACCACAGCAGCGGGCCCTCCCGGACTCTCCGCCGGTCCGGGAGGGCCCGCCCCCCGGTTCTTCCCCGACCCGTCCGTCCCGCCCTCGCCAGGAGGCCCCCGTGTCCCGCAGCCAGCTCGCACCCGGAGTGGAGATCGTCCGGGTGCCCGGCGAGGGGCTCGCCGTCCGTACCGCGGAGGGCGAGTTCCTGCGGGTGCGCACCGGTGAGGTGCCGGAGGAGGACCTGCTGGACCGCCTCACCGGAGGCGGGGTGGGCACCCCGGGCACCGGGCGGCTGCTGGAGGCGTTCGAAGCAGCCGGCTACACGGGCCCCGCCGCCCCGCCATGGCCCCGGCACCTGCGCCGCGTCCATGTGCTGGGCGCGCCCGCCCTGACCCGTCCGCTCACCGGATACCTGCGTGCCGCAGGGGCCGACCCCGTACCCACCGCCCCCGGCCGGGTGACCGCCCCGGACGCGGACTCCTCCGTCCCCCGCCCGGCGGCCGTCGTGTGGTGTCTGGACGGCCCGGTGCCCGACGGCCTGTGGGACCACGCCGACCGGCTTCCCGGGCACGGCATCGCCTGGCTGCGCTGCCACCGCGAGGGCTGCCATGCCTGGCTCGAACCCCTCGCCGCCGGCCCGGGGGACGTCACCTCACGCCACGTGCGGGCGCGCAGACTGGCCGCGACACCGGCGCACCGGGAACTGGCCGCCTACTGGAACGGACATCGCGTGGGAGGCCCGCACTCCCCGGGATCGGCCGCCTCGGCCGGACTGATCGCCGCCCTGCTCGCCGCCGACCTCACCGCCTGGGCCACCGGAACGGAGCAGCCCGGCGCCCTTCCCGCGAACCGCAGACTGCGCAGGATCGACGTGCGGACCTTGCGGGTCACCGAACACCCCGTCCTGCCCGTACCGGCCGTCCGGTGAACCTCCCGATAACCGGTGAGCTCCTTCCCGCCCCGGACGGCACGGAGCTGGCCACCGACCGCTGCCTTCCCCCGGGCCCCGGCCCGTTCCCCGCAGTCCTCATCCGCACCCCCTACGGGCGCCGCAACCACCACCGCGAGCTGCGGAGCTGGGCGGCCCGGGGGTTCGCGGCCCTCGCCCAGGACGTCCGCGGCCGGCACGGCTCGAAGGGGGAATGGCACCCCTACCGTCACGAGACCGCGGACGGGACCGGCGCCGTCCGGGAGCTGCGCCGCCAGCCCTGGTGCGACGGCTCGGTCGTCGTGGCGGGCGGCTCCTACGCCGCGTACTGCGCCCTGCGCGCCGCCCTCGCGCCGCCCGCCGGGCGCCCCGACGCGGTGATCGCCGCCGTGCCCGCCCTCGGGCTCGCCGAGACCGCCCGAGAGACCACCGGACCGGAACGGCTGGGGGCACGAGCCGGCTGGTGGGCAGCCCACGGCGACCGCCGCGACAGCGACCCCGGTGCCCTCGCCCGGCTGCTCTCCGCCGACCCCCAGCTCACCGCCCATCTGCCGGTCCTGGACCTGCCGCGCCGGCTGGGCCGCCCGCTGCCGTCCTGGCCCCGGGTCTGGCGGGCCGGGCCGGGCGGCATCCTGCGAGCGGCCCCCCGCGCCACCGTCCCGCTGCTGGTGGTCGGGGGCAGCCACGACCCGTTCGCCGAGGACGCCCTGCGGCTGTGGGAACACTGGGGCGCGCCCGCCCGCCTGCTGTACGGGCCGTGGGGCCACGGGCTCACCGCCGAGCCGGGGCCCGACGCCACCGCCGCCCACCGCCTCGGCCTGGGGGAGCTGTATGTCCGGTGGGCGCGAGCCGCGCTGGAGGGCAGGATTGCCGCCGGCCGCACCGGCTGCCTCGCGCTCGGCGGCACCCCGCTGTGGCTGCGCGCGCCCGGGGCCGGGCAGCCCCGGGCGTACCCGCTGGAGACCCTGCGGCTGCTGCGCGGCCCGCGGTTCACCGCCGATCCGGCCGCCCCGGTGCGGTCGGACACCCTGCGGATCCCCCGCGACGGGCCGGACGACCGCGTCCTGCTGGTCTCCGACCCCCTCGAGCACCCTCTGGACCTCGCCGGCCGGGCAGAGCTGCGGCTGCGCGCCGCGGCGGACACCGGGCACGCCGACTGGGCCGCCCGGCTGGCCGCTCTCGCCCCCGACGGCCGCGCGCACCGGCTGGCCCTGGGCATCGTGCGGTACCGCGGCACGCCCGGCGGTTCCGCGGAACTGACCGTGCCGCTCGGACCGGTCACCCGCAGGCTGCCGGCGGGGACCCGGCTCCGCCTGGAGATCACCGGCCACCACTTCCCCGCTCATGCCCGCAACCCCCACACGGGGGAGAACCCCGTCACCGCCACCGTGCTGCGGCCCTCCCTCCGGTCGGTGGAGCCGGCCCGCAGCACCCTGCTGCTGCCGGTGCTCTCCCCTGGACGGGCCGCCGCCTCCCACGACCCCGCGCAGGAGATCTGCCGATGAGCAGCACGACCGCCCCCCTCCCCGTCGAGGCCCTCGTCGACCCGGTCTGCGGCGTCGTCCGCCGGGTCGAACCGGTCCCGCACCCCGAGGGCGCGCCTCCCCGGTACACCGCCATGACCGCCGACGTCTCCGACGCCCGGCGGCTGGGCACCTGGCCCGCCGACCGGGTCTCGCTCGGCACCACCTTCGGCGATCCCGAGGGCGCGCGCATCGCCGCGATCGCCGAGGCCGTCGAGCGGTACTGCGGCAACCGGCTGCCCCCCGAGGACCATCCGGAGGCGCCGCTGAACGGCACGGCCGAGGAACTCGCGGGGAAAGGGCTGCGCCTGTACGGCCCGGAGGACCTGCCCCGGTACGCCGGCTGGCAGTACACCAGGGAACGCTTCCCCTACCGGCCCTTCGACGCCTCCACCCCCGCACTGTGGGCCCGCGGGCACGAGCACGGCGCCGACGGCGACATCACCGAGTGCTGGGCACCGATCGCCCTCACCCACCTCAACTGGAGGCAGGGACCCCTGCGCTCCCTGCCGCGCACCCACCACCTCAACTACGCGGGGATCGCCACCGGGCAGGGGCTGGACGACGCCGTCGAGCGAGGACTGCTGGAGGTGGTCGAGCGCGACGCGCTGGAGCTGTGGTGGCACCTGGACGGCCCCGCCCGCGGCATCGACCCGGACAGCGTGCCGGGCCTGACCGCCGACCTGGCCGGCTCCGGCCTGGAGGTGTGGATCGTGGAGATGCCCTCGGAGTTCGCGCCGTGTCTGGCGGCCCTGGTCCACGACCCGGCCCGGGGCATCCACGCGGCCGGGTTCGCCTGCCGTCACGACCCCGCCGAGGCTGCCCGCAAGGCGGTCCTGGAAGCCGTGCACACCTGGGTCTTCACCCTCGGCCTGACCGGGGCCGACGGCTGGGTCTTCCGGGCGATCGAAGCGGGGCTGCTGGCCCGCGGACTGTACCTGGACCACCGCCCCGACGGGCGCTACCTGGACGCCTGCGGGCCCGGGTTCGCCGCCGTGCGGGACCTCGGTGCGCACGTCCAGGTGTGGCTCGACGACCGGATGGCACCCCTGGCCCGGCGGTTCACCGAACCCGCCCTCGGCACGGTGGGCATCGGCGACGTGGAGCCGGGCAGCCCCGAGCGGCTGCGCACCGGGCTCGCCCGCGGCGGCCACCGCGTCATCACCGTCGACCTGACGACCGAGGACGTCGCCGAGACACCGCTGCGGGTCGCCCGGGTGCTGGTCTCCGGGCTGATCCCGAACGCCCCGGCCGCCTTCGGCTACTACGGCTCCCCGAGGTTCGCCGAGGCAGCGGTCGCCCGCGGCTGGCGGACCCGGGCTCCCCGCGGCCCGGAGGACTTCACCCTCGCCCCGCCGCCGCACATGTGAGGAGCACCCGGACGTGAACACCCTGGTCGCCCGGGCGCTGGAGCGCGCACGCTCGGCGCAGGCCCCCGGACCGGACAGCCCGCCCGGACCTGCGATCACGCCCTGGCCCGGTGAGCCGCTCCCGCTGCCCGCACCGGGCGCCGGCGAGCCGGACCTGGGCGGCTTCCTGAGGCGGTCCCTGGCGGCCGGTCCGGATGTCCGGCTCCGGCCGCACGCCTCGGCCGGCGGCCGCCACCCCGTCAACGCCCATCTGCTGGCGGGGACCGGCTGCCCGGTACCGCCGGGCCGGTACGCCTACGACCCGGCGGACCACCGCCTGTACCGTCGCGGGCCCGCGCCGCCGGGGGGGCCCCCCGGAGCGGGCG
>NZ_BAAAMJ010000012.1:65889-147104 GCF_039529215.1 Streptomyces sodiiphilus
GGGGGCGCCCCCGGGAGCGGTCGTGGTGCTCACGGTGACAGCACGCCGCACCGTCTCCCACTACGGACACCGGGCCTGGCCGCTGCTGCTGCTGGACACCGGGCACGCCGTCGCCGCCCTCCGCGTGGCGGCCGGCCGGGCACCGGTGGCGTGGGACGCCGGTGGGCCGCTCCTGGCAGCCGCCGCCGGGCTGCCCGAGGCGCGCGTCTGGCGCCGGCTGTGGCCCCGCACCGAACCCGAACACCCGCTTGCCGCCGTCCTCCTGACGCCCCCCGGCCGCCGTCCTCCCGCCGCCCCGCTGGAACGGTGGGCCCGGCAGGGGCCGGGAGAGCCGCCGCTCCCGTCCGGCGGCCCGCCCGGTGCTCCGCTGCCCGCCGTGCAGGCGGAGGCCGAACGCGTGCTGACGGCGCTGACGGCCCGGACCCCGCCGGGGCCCGAGCGCTGGGACCATCGACCGCTGCCGTCCGTGGCGGCGGCCCCTGGGGAGGCCGCCGAGCGCCGCAGCGCCACTCCGCCGCTGCCCGGAGTGCCGGCCCCGGACGGCCTGCTCACCCTGCTGCGCACCGCCGAGGCCGCCGGTGGTCCGGACCTTCGCTGGTGTGCCGCCGTCGGAGACCCGGAGCCGTGCCTGCTGCGCGTGACACCCGGGGCCCCGGAGCGGAGACAAGGGCACCCGGGTGCGCTCGCCGGGCTCGCCGCCGGGGACGCCCGTCCCGCCCTCGCGGCCTGGGCCGCGGGCCAGGCCTGGGTGGCCGGCTGCGGAGCCGTGCTTCTCGCCTCGGGGTGCCCTTCCGGCGCCGCTGCGGGCCAAGTGCGCCGCGCACACCTGCGAGCCGGCCACGCCGTCCAGCTGGCGCAGTCCGCGGCTGCTCGTCTCGGGCTTCCCTCCCGGCCGCTGGGGTCCTGGCAGCGCGCCGACCTGGGCTCCGCACTGGGCGGGCCGAGGCGCCGCGAATGGATCATCCACGGCCTGGCGCTCGGCGCCGGCCGGACCGAGAGGAGCACCCCCCGACGATGATGACGCACCCGGAACTCCTCCGCGCGGCCCGCGCCGCCCGCGGTCCGCTGGCTGCCGCCACCGCGCTGCTCACCGCGGTGGCCGTCACCTGGCTCGCCCAGGCCGTCCTGCTCGCCCTCGCCCTGGCCGCGCTGGCCCGGGGAGAGACGGACCGGCTCGCGCCGCTGCTCGCCGCCGTGTTCGCCGCGGTCGTGATCCGCGCCGTGCTCGCTCGCCGGCAGCGGCGCATCGCCGCCGCGGCCGGGGCGCTGGTGCGGGTGAGGCTGCGGGACGTGCTGCTGGAGCGGCTCGGCCGGCTCGGACCGGCCCACCTGACCACCGCCCGCGCCGGTGCCGTCCGCACCACCCTGGTGGACGGCGTCGAAGGGGTGGACGCCTACGTCTCCCGCTATCTGCCCCAGCTGATCGTCTCCTGCCTGATGCCGCCGGTGCTGCTGCTGGCGGTGGCGGCGGTGCAGCCCTGGGCGCTGGCGGTCCTGGTGCCCGCGCTCACCCTGGCGCTTCTGGGTCCCCGCTGGTGGGACCGGCTGCTGGCCCGGCGAGGGAAGGAGCACTGGGACACCTACGAAGGACTGGGCGCCGACTATCTGGAGGCCCTCCAGGGCATGGCCACGCTGCGGGCCACGGGAGCGGTGGGCCGCACCCGGGCCCGTCTGGAGCGCCGCTCGGCACTGCTGCACCGGGCGACCGTGGCCAAACTGCGCGTCTCCCTCATCGACACCGGTCTCACCGATCTCGCCGTCCAGGGCGGCACCGTCGCCGCCGCCGTCCTGGCGGCGGTCTCGGCCGCCGGCGGCGGCACCACGGCCACCGCCACCTACCTCACCCTGATGCTGGCCTCGGAGTGCTTCCGCCCCGTCCGTGACCTGTCCCGGGAATGGCACGCCGGCTACCTGGGCGTCTCCGCGGCCGACGGCCTGGCCGCCCTGCGCACCGCCGAACCCGCGGTGGCGGACCGGGGAACACTCCCGGCCCGCTGGCCGGCCGCCCCCGAGATCAGGTTCGAGAACGTCACCTTCCGCTATCCGTCCGGTGAAGCCGGCGAGGATACGCACGACGGACGGAACGCGGCACTGGACGGAGTGACCTTCACGGCACCGGCCGGGCGCGTCACCGCCGTCGTCGGACCCTCGGGGGCGGGCAAGTCCACGCTGCTGGCGCTCCTGCTGCGCCACCACGACCCCCGGGGCGGGCGGGTGCTGCTGAACGGCACCGAGACCAGCGCCTACTCACTGGAATCGCTGCGCCGCGGCATCGCCGTCGTCTCCCAGGAGACCTGCCTCTTCCACGACACCGTCGCCGGCAACCTGCGGCTCGCCCGCCCGGATGCCACCGATGCCGAACTCGCCGACGCGGCCCGCGCCGCCGGGGTGCACGAGGAGATCATGGCGCTGCCCGGCGGCTATGCCTCGGTGCTCGGAGAGCGCGGAACCACGCTGTCCGGCGGCCAGCGACAGCGGCTGGCCCTGGCCCGCGCACTGCTCACCGACGCACCGGTGCTGCTGCTGGACGAGGCGACCAGCGCCGTCGACGAGCGAGGCGAGGCCCGCATCACCGGCTCCCTGCTGCGCGCCGCCCGTGGCCGCACCTGCCTGGTCATCGCCCACCGGCTGGAGTCGGTGCGGCACGCCGACCGCATCGTGGTTCTGGACCGGGGACGTCTGGACGCGGTCGGCGACCACCGCAGCCTGCTCGACGACGACGGGCTGTACGCCGCGCTGGTCGCGGCCGGGCGCAGCCCGGAAGGAGAACTCGCCGCATGACCGGCCACCCCCCGCGCGGTTCCCTGCGCTCGCTGCTCCCGGTCCTCGCCGGTCACCGGGTCATGGTCGCCCGCACCTGCGCGGCGGCCGTGGTCGAACAGGCGTCGCTGGTCGCCCTGGTGACGCTCGCCGCCCACACCGTGGGGGCCGCCGTGATCGACGGCACCGCTCCGGGGCCCGCCGTCCTCGCCTGGCTGGCCGCCCTGGTAGCGGTGCGGGCGCTGGCCACCTGGCGCGAGATGGATCTCTCCCACGACCTCGCCTACCGCGTGCTGGCCGAACTGAGGGTGCGGGTCTTCGACGGCCTGGCACGCAGCGCCCCGGCGCGCGTCGCAGGGCGGCGCAGTGGCGATCTGGCGGCCACCGCGATGGGCGACGTGGAGGAACTGGAGTTCTTCTACGCGCACTCCACCGCCCAGTTGCTGGCTTCGGGGTTCGTTCTCGCTTCCGGCTGCGCGGTGCTGGCCGGTGTCGAGCCGTGGCTGCCGGTGGCCGTGCTGCCGGTCGCCGCGCTGCTGACCGTCGCCCCGTTCCTGGAGGCGCGCGGGCGGGCCGAGCGCGGGGCGCGCACCCGCAAGGAGGCGGCCGCGCTGTCCGCGGACGCCGTGGAGACCGTGGACGGACTGCGGGAGCTGCTCGCCTTCGGCGGCCTCCGGGAACGCCGCAGGAAACTGGCCGAGGGCGGACGGAGGCTGGGCGAGGCACAGCGCGCGGAGGCGTCCTTCGAGGCCACGGCCTCGGCCGTCCGGGACCTTCTGGTGGTCGCCGCCGTCGTGGGGGTGGTCCTCGCCGCGGCCCAGGCGGTGTCCGCCGGCCGGCTGACCGGCGCCTGGGCTCCCGCGGCGATGGCTCTGGGCCTCGGCATCCTGGCGCCCCTGGCCGACTCGGCAGCCGCTCTGGGCCGGGCCGGCGGGCTGCGTGCCGCGGCGGCCCGGGTGGGCGCCGGGATACGGGCTCCGGCGGGAGCACCGGAGCCCGCCGACCCGTTGCCGCTGCCGCCCGGTCCGCTGGGCGTCCGGCTGGCCGGGGTGCACGCCGGCTACGGCGGGGCGCCGGTGCTGCGTGGTGTGGATCTGACTGTTCCGGCCGGCCGGACGCTGGCCCTGGTGGGGGTCTCCGGCTCGGGGAAGTCGACCTGCGCGCATCTGCTGGCCCGGTTCTGGGACCCGGCCGCAGGAGAGGTCCAGCTGCTGCCGAGGGACGGGGACCCGGTGGACCTGCGGGATCTGCCCGAGGCGAGTCTGCGGGAGGCGGTGGCGGTGGTGGGCCAGGACACCGCGCTGTTCCACGGGACGCTCGCCGAGAATCTGCGGCTGGCCGCCCCGGAGGCGAGCGACGCCGAGGTCGCGGAGGCGGCGGCCCGCTGCGGCGTGGACCGCATCGCGGACGCGCTGCCGGCCGGGATGCGCACGGTGGTGGGGGAGCGGGGCGCCACTCTCTCCGGGGGACAGCGGGCGCGGGTCGCGCTGGCCCGGGCGCTGCTCGCCCGCCCCCGGGTGCTGGTGCTCGACGAGACCACGGCCCAGCTCGACACGGCGGGGGACGCGGAACTCGCCGCGGCGCTGGCAGCGGGGTGCCGGACCACGCTGGTCATCGCGCACCGGCCGGCGACGATCCGCCGGGCCGACCGGATCGCGGTGCTGGAGGACGGGCGGATAGCCGAGGAGGGGACCTGGGAGGAACTGACCGCCCGCGACGGCGCCCTGTCCCGGGTACTGGCACCGGACCGGCGGCCGGATNTCCGGTGAGCCGGGGAAGCTGACCGTCCGGCACCGGCCGGGCACCGGGCCCGCGGGGGAGCGGGTTCCCGGCCCTTCCGGACGTTCCGCAGGCGGACGGGGGACCGCCCGCCCGCGGAACGCCGCGGTTCCCTGTGTCAGAACTGCACGTCGGAGCAGGCGTAGAAGGCGTTCTGCGTGTCCGCCACGTCCCACACCGCCAGAATGATGTGCTTTCCGGACTTCTGGGTGGGCACCGTGCCCTGGTGGTGCTCCGTCTGCCCCGGCTGGCGGCCGCCCATCGGCACCGTCATGAACGGCTGCGGCTCCAGGTCGGCCCGGGTGAGCGGGCGGCTGGGGTTGTAGCTGTCCCGGGTGATGTAGTAACGGAACTCGGAGGTCGAGTGCCGGGCGGTGAACCGCCAGCTGAAGGTGTAGCCCTGCCCGGCGGTGAGCCGGGTGGCCGGCCAGCTGCCGTTGCGGGGGTCGTCGAGCTGGGCGAACCGCTGGTTGCCGCCGGAACAGATCTGGCCGTCGGCCGGGCCGCTTCGCGGGAAGCCCTTGGGCCCCTCGACGCTCTGCGGTTCCCAGACGATCGAGCCGCAGTCGCTGACCGTGCCCTGGGCGCAGTGCAGCTGGCGGCTGGTCGGCGAGGTGCTGTACCCGTGGGCGTGTGCCGTCCCGCTGGTCGCCAGCACCGACACGGCGGCGAAGCCGAGTCCCAGGACGGCGGTGGTGATCTTTTTGCGCATGCTTCGCTCCCGAGGAAGTGGGGGGTGAGCGCTCCCGGTCTGGTCTAGACCAAGTCGAACGGTAGTGCGCCGTTACCCGTCATGTCCAGACCAATGCACGAAACGGCCGGCTCCCGTTCACGGCACGGCCGAGGCCCCGGCACGGGCGGTGTGCCCTGCCGGGCTGTCAGCAGCAGGCCGCTAGCATGAGCGCGGCCAGAGGCGGCCCACCCGTGAAGGAGCGTTCGTGCGAGACATCGTCGTGTTCGGCGGCAGTGCCCACCCCGCGCTGGCGGAGGAGGTCTGCGCGCACCTCGGAGTCCCGCTGAGCCCCGTACGAGTCAGCCGCTTCGCCAACGACTGCCTGGAGGTGCAGCTGCAGGCCAACTGCCGCGAGCGGGACGTCTTCCTGATCCAGCCACTGGTCGCCCCCGTCCAGGAGAATCTGGTGGAACTGCTGCTGATGTGCGATGCCGCCCGCGGGGCGTCGGCGGCCCGCATCACCGTGGTGATGCCGCACTACTCCTACGCGCGGTCCGACAAGAAGGACGCCCCCAGGATCTCCATCGGAGGGCGGCTGGTGGCCGACCTCATGGTGGCGGCCGGCGCCGGACGGGTGCTGGCCATGACACTGCACTCACCACAGGTGCACGGTTTCTTCTCGGTGCCGGTCGACCACCTGCACGCGCTGCGCGAACTCGCCGAGCACTTCCGCGGACTGGACCTCTCGCGGACCACCGTAGTCTCCCCGGACCTCGGCAACGCCAAGGAGGCGGCCGCCTTCGCCCGGATGCTCGGCGTGCAGGTCGCCGCCGGAGCCAAGCAGCGCTTCGCCGACGACCGGGTGGTCATCAGCTCGGTCATCGGTGACGTGGCCGACCGCGACGTCATCATCCTGGACGACGAGATCGCCAAGGGCAGCACGGTGCTCGAACTCCTGGACCGGCTCGGGGAACTGGGGGCCCGTTCGGTCCGCGTCGCCTGCACCCACGGCCTCTTCGCGGCCGGGGCGCTGGAGCGCCTGTCCGCCCGCGAGGACGTTCTGGAGATCGTCTGCACGAATACGGTGCCCGTCCCCGACGGGGAGCGCAGCGCGAAGCTGAGTGTCCTGTCGGTCGCGCCCGCACTGGCGGAGGCGGTCCGCCGTATTCACAACGGCGAATCGGTCAGCGCCCTGTTCGACGCCTCCTGAGTCCGGCGCCTCCCGCCCCGTGACGGGGAGCGTGGATGCGGCGGGGGCCCTCCGGCATGGGGGCGACCGTGGAGGACCCCGCCGCTGCCCGTTAGTTGCCGCCGAGGGCAAAGAGGTTGCCGCCCGGCGGAAAGAATCCCGGGGGAGTTTCCGGGGACGGCTCCGGGCGCCTCGGCGGCGCCCGTGAGTCCCCGGCGGGGGCGGCTTCAGCGGCCGAGCACGGCCATCGCCGCGTTGTGACCGGGGATTCCGCTCACTCCGCCGCCCCGGACCGCACCCGCCCCGCACAGCAGCACGTTCGGGTGGCCCGTTTCCACCCCCCAGCGGCCGGTCCCCTCCTGCTGGTGGGGAAAGGCGAGATCCCGGTGGAAGATGTTGCCGCCGGGCAGCCGCAGTTCCTGTTCCAGGTCGAGCGGGGTCCTCGCCTCGATGCAGGGGCGGCCCTCGGCGTCCTCGGCCAGGCAGTCGGCGAGCGGCTCCGCCAGATGCCCGTCCAGCGCGGCGACGGTGGCCTCCAGCAGCGCCGTGCGGGCCGCGTCGTTGCCGGAGGCGAACAGCCGGGCGGGCGTGTGCAATCCGAAGAGGGTCAGCGTCTGGTAACCGGCCGCGGCCAGTTCAGGCGCGAGGATCGTCGGATCCGAGAGCGAGTGACAGTAGATCTCCGAGGGCGGAACGGACGGCAGCCGCCCTTCGGCGGCCTCGCGGTAGGCGGTCTCCAGCTCCGCGTAGCCCTCCGCCACGTGGAAGGTGCCGGCGAAGGCTTCCTGGGGATCGGTGTCCGGGTCGCGCAGCCGGGGCAGCCGCCGCAGCAGCATGTTGACCTTCAGCTGAGCCCCCTCCGCGGGCGGGGGAGCGGGCTCCCCCAGCAGCGCGGCCAGCACGTCGGGCGATGCGCCCACCAGCACGTGCCGGGCCCCCACCGTGCCCTCGGCGTCCCCGCTGCGATAGGTCACCTCGGCGGTCGAGCCGTCCGTGAGGATGCCGGTCACCTCGTGCCCGGTCACGATCTCGGCTCCCGCCCCCAGTGCGGCGTCGGCCAGCGCGCCGGTGAGCGCCCCCATGCCGCCCACCGGCACGTCCCAGTCGCCCGAGCCGCCGCCGATGACGTGGTAGAGGAAGCAGCGGTTCTGCCGCAGCGAGGGGTCGTGCGCGGAGGCGAAAGTGCCGATGAGCGCGTCGGTGAGTGCCACCCCCCGTACCAGGTCGTCCCGGAAGGCCGTCTCGATCGCCTCGCCGAGCGGCCGCTCGAAGACCGCCTGCCAGGCCTCCTCGTCGTCCACCCGCCTCCGGAGCTCGTCCCGGGTGGGCAGCGGCTCGGTGAGGGTGGGGAACACGCGGCCGGCCAGCCGCCGGGTCATGGCATAGAAACGTGTCCAGGAATGGAACTCCCGCTCGGAGCCGGTCAGCCGGGCGAAGGACTCCCGGGTGCGGGAGAGCCCGTCGCCCACCAGGAGCCCGACCGGCCGGCCCCCGCGCACCGCGGGCGTGTAGGAGGAGAACTGCCGCCGGTGCAGCGTGACCTTCAGACCGAGGTCCCGCAGGATGTGCTGCGGCAGCAGGCTCACCAGGTACGAGTAGCGCGACAGCCGGGCGTCCACTCCCGTGAACGCCCGGGCGGAGACCGCGGCGCCTCCGGTGTGCGGCAGCCGCTCGCACAGCAGCACACTGCGTCCGGCACGGGCCAGATAGGCGGCGGCGACCAGGCCGTTGTGGCCGCCGCCGACGACGACGACGTCATAGAAGGGGTGCGCGGGCATGCCCCTTGGTACCACGGACCGGCCGGAGCCGTCCGCACCGCGCCCGCCCCGTGTGCCGCCCTTGCCCCGCGGCACGTCTGCTCCGCCGGCGATTCCGGTGCCCTCCGGCGTGCGTGTGCGCCGGCGGCCGCATCCGCGGCGTCTCCCGGACGGGAACTCTCACCGGACGTACGCTGTCGGGCAAGCCGCCCGTGGCGATCCCGTGAAGGAGCCCCGCCCCGCCCATGCACGCCGACCGACCCGCCTTCGAGCCACTGCCCGGTGAATCCGGGGCGCCGCCTCCCGCCCAGGTCCGCAGGGTCGTGGCGCTCTTCGGCCCCTACCGGGGACGGCTGGCGCTGGTCGGTCTGCTGGTGGGCGCCTCCTCACTGGTCGCGGTCGCCTCGCCGTTCCTGCTGCGGGAGATCATCGATGTCGCGCTCCCCGAGCGGCGCACCGGCCTGCTCGGGCTGCTGGCGCTGGGCATGATCGGCACGGCCGTGATGAGCAGCGTCTTCGGCGTGCTGCAGACGTTGATCTCCACCACCGTCGGGCAGCGCGTCATGCACGATCTGCGAACCGAGGTCTACGCCAAACTGCAGCAGATGCCGCTGGCCTTCTTCACCCGGACCCGGACCGGCGAGGTCCAGTCCCGCATCGCCAACGACATCGGCGGCATGCAGGCCACCGTCACCTCCACTGCCACCTCACTGGTGTCCAACCTGACCGCGGTGACCGCCACGATCGTCGCGATGCTCGCCCTGGACTGGCGGCTCACCCTGGTCTCGCTGACACTGCTGCCGTTCTTCGTCTGGATCGCCCGCCGCGTCGGCAGGGAACGCAAGCGCATCACCACCCAGCGGCAGAAGCAGATGGCGGTGCTGGCGGCGCAGGTCACCGAGTCGCTGTCGGTCAGCGGCATCCTGCTGGGCCGGACCATGGGCCGTTCCGAGTCCCTCACCCGCGACTTCACCGGCGAGTCCGGGCGGCTGGCGGAACTGGAGATCCGCTCCAGCATGGCCGGTCGCTGGCGGATGGCCACCATAGGGATGATCATGGCGGCCATCCCCGCGCTCCTGTACTGGTCGGCCGGGGTACTGACCCAGTTCGGCGGCTCCCCGCCCTCCATCGGCACCCTGGTCGCCTTCGTCACGCTGCAGCAGGGGCTGCTGCGCCCCGCCGTGTCGCTGCTGTCGACCGGTGTCGACATCCAGGCGTCCCTGGCGCTCTTCCAGCGCATCTTCGAGTACCTCGACCTGACGGTGGACATCACCGAGCGGCCGGACCCGGTGCGGCTGGAGCGGCCCCGCGGCGAGATCCGGTTCGAGGGGGTGTCCTTCTCCTACGGGGAGGGCGCCCCCAAGGCCCTCAGCGGCATCGATCTGACCGTCCCGGCCGGCACCGGTCTGGCGATCGTCGGCGCCACCGGCTCGGGCAAGAGCACCCTGGGCTACCTGGTGCCGCGCCTGTACGACGTGACCGCCGGCCGCGTGACGCTGGACGGTGTCGATGTGCGGGAGCTGGACTTCGCCTCCCTCGCCCGGGCCATCGGCGTGGTCTCCCAGGAGACCTACCTCTTCCACGCGTCGGTGGCGGAGAACCTGAGGTTCGCCAGGCCGGACGCGACCGCCGCGCAGATCGAGGAGGCGGCCCGGGCGGCCCGCATCCACGAACACATCGCCGCGCTCCCCGACGGCTACGACACGGTGGTCGGCGAGCGCGGGTACCGCTTCTCCGGCGGGGAGAAGCAGCGCCTGGCGCTGGCCCGCACAATTCTCCGTGATCCCCCGGTGCTGGTGCTGGACGAGGCCACCAGCGCGCTGGACACCCGCACGGAGCGTGCCGTTCAGCGGGCCATCGACGCGTTGTCGGCCGGGCGCACCACGATCACCATCGCCCACCGCCTGTCCACGGTCCGGGACGCCGATCAGATCGTTGTGCTCGACGGGGGCCGGATCGCCGAGCGCGGCACCCATGAGGAACTGCTGGCCCGCGGCGGACGCTACGCCGAACTGCTGCGGCGCGACGACACGGCCGCGGAGACCGTGGGCTGACCGGCACCCGGTGCCACTGCCGGCGCGGGGCGGGTCAGCGCAGCAGCCCCGCGGCCGCCAGGTCGTCGAACACATGCCGGTCGACAGGTGCCGTGCGGTCCCGGTCCGCGTAGCGGAACCACGCGATCTCCGCGATCTCCGCGGAGGCCACCGGCGTCCCCCGGAAGGCGGCGGTGTAACAGGCCATCCGGACCACCGCGCCCGGGCCGTGTCCGTCCGCGTCGGCGCGGTACGTGCCCAGGTGCACCGCGGTCTCCGGCAGGACCTCCACCGTCAGCTCCTCGCGGACCTCGCGCACCAGGGTCCGCAGATCGCTCTCGCCGTCCTGCCGCTTCCCGCCGGGGATGTAGAACAGCTCCCGGCCGCGGGAGCGCGTGCACAGGATCCGGCCGTCCGTCACCTCCACCCACGCCACCGTGTCGATCAGCGCGGTCACCGGGGCTTCCGCACCCACCTCAGCAGGGCCGGTACATCCCGCCCCGTTCACCGCGGCCCCAACGGGATGCCCGTGCCCCGGTGGCCGGGAGCGAACGCGCAGAACTCGTTGCCCTCGGGGTCCGCCAGGACCGACCAGGGGCGCCTGTCGTCCCCGGCCCGCACCAGCGTCGCACCCAGGTCCATCAGCTCCCGGGCCCCGGCCCATACGGTGAGATACATCCGGCCGGGCGCCGGCCTCGGCTCGTCCACCGGCACGATCCACAGTGCCGGTCCGTGGCCGGCGGGATCGTGGAGCGGCACCGGCCAGGACTCGGGCAGCTCCTCGCCCTCGGGCGGTCTGATCCGTTCGTAACCCAGCACGGTGCACCACCAGTCCGCCAGGGCCTGGTGGTCGACGGCTTCCAGCGCGAGATCCTTGAAGTGTGCGGGCGGCATGCGGGAGAGCCTAACCAGCCCGGGCCGGGCCAAGCCTGTCCCGCCCCCTGCGGTCGCGATCCACCGGGGACGACGGGACAGCGCTGCTCAGATCTCCACCTCGGCCATCGCGTTCACCGTGTCGATGCGCAGCCTCACGAGCATCTCGCCGGGTACCCCGTTGCGGGCGCCGTAGCGTTCGGCGTTGTCCTCCCCCATGTAGCGGGCGGCGATGCGGGTGGCCCAGGCACGGACCTCCGGCAGGTCCTCGCTCAGGCGCGCCCTGCCGCGCACTACGGCGAAGCTGTAGGGGCGCTGCTGCTCGTCGACGCAGAACGCCGCGCGTCCGTCGCGCCGCAGGTTCCGGCCCTTGACGGTGTCCCTGCCCGTGGTGAACACCAGGTCGTCACCCTCCAGCAGGAACCACACGGGCGCCACATGCGGACTGCCGTCCGCGCGCACGGTGGAGAGCTTGCCGGTGCGGGTGCCGTCGGCCAGGTACGACCGCCACTCCGACTCCGTCATCGTGTGTGCCATGGTGCGGACCTCCGGGCGTGACGGTCCCCCCGAAGGCCGGTCCCGGGCCGTTCCCAGCCCCGACGGAGCCCGCGCCCGACCGCCCAGGGGGGACCCGAAGCGGTGTCCTCCCATGGTCCGTCACGACGGCGTATCCGGCGACCAGGCGGGCAGGCCGTGCGGCTGCGCGTCGGCCAGTTCCCGCTCGGGCTCGCCCGCCACCCGGACGGTGGCCCGGAACCGGCCGGCCGCCGGCGCCACCCCCTGCGGCTCGAAACGGACGACGGCGAAGCCGGCGTCGGGGCCGGCCGCGGCCGCCAGGCGCTCCAGTTGCCGCTCCACCTGTTCCCATCGCTCCCCGGGCACGTACTGGCGCATGACCGAGTGCCACACCACGGTGAAAGTGCCCGGCTCCAGCCGGATCCCGGCCAGGAATTCCTCCGCACCCGCGGCCTCGACGGTGGCCGGGACCTTCGCGGCGACTTTCAGGGCTCCCTCCAGCCGCGCCATCCGGTCGGTCTGGTCCGGCCACACGTAGGCGCGCAGCGCCAGGGATCCCTCGGCGGAGACGGGGTCGACCGGGTCGGTGTCGCACCCCCGCCGTTCCACCACGCGCAGATGCTCGTGCCGCCGCCCTCCCTCGCTCAGCCAGGACGGCACCGGTCCCCGCCAGGCGCTCTCCAGCAGGACCGGGGAGTCCTGCGGACCCCAGGCGAAGCCGTCGGCGGTGCAACGGAACTGATCGGCACGCAGGTTCAGTCCGGCACTGGCACCCAGCTCGAACAGCCGGACGGGCGTCTGGGGGGCCGGAACCGCGTACAGCAGCCCGGCCAGCAGCAGGTTGGCCCGTCCCACCTCGTTGGTCTGCGGCGGCCTGGTCATCCACTCCCCGATCCAGTCCGGCTCGCCGGCCACGGCCTCCCTGACCGCCGGCCACGCCGCGTCGGGCCGTCCGGGGTCGAAGACACCCCCCGTGCTCGGGTAGTGGGCCGCCACGTCCGGTGCCCGGCCGGCCAGCGCCAGGGCGTGCACGGCGCCCAGCAGACGCAGGGGGACGGCCGCGGAGACATCGGCCTCCTCGTGGCCGGCCACCGCCGCCGCGCACGGGCCGCCCTCCCTCACGTCCTGTGCCGCCCGCTCCAGCAGCGCGCCGTACAGCGGCGATCCGAGCCGGGTACACGCACCGGCCTGCTGGCTGAACACTCGGGCAACCTGCTCCGTGGGCATCCGCGCCTCCTCAAGGGTGTGAGTGCCCAAGATCATGACCGGAATCGGGCCCGGAGGGAAGACACCCAGTGCCACAGCAGGACCACGCGCCCCGCCCCGAGCGGCGCCGCGCGGCCCGCACATAGCATCGGGAGGCATGACCGCACCACGGATTCTCGTCTTCAGCCGCACCACCGGCTACCGGCACGATTCCATCCCGGACGGTCACGCGGCCTTCGCCGCGCTGGGCGCCGCGCACGGCTTCACCGTGCTGCCCACCGAGGATCCCGGCGAGCTCGCGGCGCGACTGCCGGGCAGCCGCGCGGTGGTCTTCCTGTCCGCCAGCGGCGAGGTGCTCACCCCGGCCGCCCGCGACGCCCTGCGCCGCCACTGCGCCGCCGGCGGCGGGTTCGTGGGAGTGCACGCGGCGAGCACCGCGGAGCCCGGGTGGCCCTGGTACGGGGAGCTGATCGGCGCCCGCTTCGCCGGCCACCCCGATCTGCAGCCCGGCGAACTGGTGGTCGAGGACCACGGACACCCGGCCACCGCACACCTGCCGCGGCGCTGGCGGCTCACCGACGAGTGGTACGACTTCGCCGAAGGCCCCGGCCCGGGGGCGCGCGTCCTCGCCTCGGCCGACGAGCACAGCTACCGCGGCGGCCGCACAGGAGGGAACCACCCGCTGGTCTGGTGCCACCGGAACACCGGAGGTCCCGTCTTCCACACGGCCCTGGGCCACGAGGCCGCGCTGTTCGCCGACCCCGACTACCGGCGCCACCTGCTGGGCGGCCTGGCCTGGGCGGCCGGGCTGCGGATGCCCGGACCCGGCCCCGGGGCGGCGTGACACCATGGGCGGCAGCCCCGCCGCCCCCGCAAGGAGACACCGGTGACCCACCAGCCCGCCGAGGACCGCTACGACACCATGACGTACCGACGCTGCGGCCGCAGCGGTGTCCTGCTCCCGGCGGTCTCCCTGGGCCTGTGGCACAACTTCGGCGACACCACCCCGCCGGCCACCCAGCGTGCCGTGCTGCGCAGGGCCTTCGACCGCGGCATCACCCACATCGACCTGGCCAACAACTACGGGCCGCCCCACGGCTCGGCCGAGTCCAACTTCGGCACCCTCTTCGCCCAGGACTTCCGGCCCTACCGGGACGAACTGTTCGTCGCCACCAAGGCCGGCTACGACATGTGGCCCGGCCCGTACGGCGAATGGGGCTCCCGCAAGTACCTCCTGGCCAGCCTCGACCAGTCCCTGGAGCGGATGGGACTGGACTACGTCGATGTCTTCTACTCCCACCGCTTCGATCCGGAGACACCGCTCGAAGAGACCCTCGGCGCCCTGGACTCGGCGGTGCGCCAGGGCAAGGCGCTGTACGCCGGGATCTCCAACTATCCGGCGGACCGGCACCGCGCGGCCGTGGAGATCCTGCGCGATCTGGGTACCCCGCTGCTGATCCACCAGGCGCCCTACAGCATGCTGAACCGGACTGTGGAGGACGGCGGGGTCCTCGACGCGGTGGGAGACACCGGCTGTGCGCTGATCGCCTACTCGCCGCTCGCCCAGGGGCTGCTCACCGACCGGTATCTCGCCGGAGAGGTGCCCGGCGACTCCCGCATGGCCATCGGCCACTTCCTCAAGCCCGAGGCACTCGGCCAGCGGCGGCTGAGCGTGCTGCGCGCCCTGGACCGGCTGGCCGCCGACCGTGGCCAGACGCTGGCCCAGCTGGCGCTCTCCTGGGTGCTGCGGGACCCCAGGGTGGTGTCCGTGCTGGTCGGTGCCTCCGGCGTCGCGCAACTCGACCAGAACCTTGCGGCGCTGGAGGCCGGCCCCCTCACCGAGGCCGAGCTGGCCGCCATCGACGAGGTCCTGGAAGCGGAGCGGGAGGACTGAAGGCGGGCCGCGGGCGCCGCGCGGCGGCTCACGGGCGCCGGCCCAGCATGGCGACCAGCCGGTCCTGCAGCGGTGCCGTCCGCGGTACCTCCACCGGCGGGCCGAAGAGCCCCGCCCCGCGCCATGACGCCGCGCGGGGGGCCGTGTAGGCGTGGACCTCGCTCACCAGTTCCGGGTCCAGCCGGTCGTCCACCCCGGCCCCGCGTGCCAGGTCCCACGCGTGCACGGTGAGATCGGAGATCATCTGCCGGGCGTAGTCCCCGGCGGGGACCGGGCCGCCGCTGGTGTGCACCGGGCGGTCCAGGGCGCCGGGGCGGTGAAAGGCCTCCTTCGAGGCGTGTGCCGCGCGGTCCCAGGTGCCCACCGGATCGTCGTCCAGCACATCTCCGTCGAAGCGGTCGCCGACCTCCTCCAGCGTCGCGCCGCTCAGCAGCACGGGGGCCCACAGGTGCTCACCGGTGACATGGTTCACCAGATCGCGCACCGACCACTCGGCGCAGGGGGTGCCGTGGTGCCACCGTCCGGGGTCCACCGCGTGGACCCGGCTGCCGAACTCGTCCAGCGCCCGGTCGAAGCAGTCGAGCAGTTCCATGTGCGGGCACCATCCATGGGAATCGGCGGACATCTGCCGTCACCGGTTCCACCGCCCGGGACGGTCCGAAACCTGCCGGGCCGCCTTGTCCTCCCCGGCCAGCACCACTTCCAGGGTCCGCGGGCCGTGGACGCCCTCCACCCTGTCCAGCTCGATGTCACTGGTCGCCGAGGGGCCGGAGATCCAGGTCTGGGGACTGGCAGGCGAAAGGCGTCGCAGAGCCTGCGGCACCGAGTCCACGACCTGCCGCGGCACCCGCACCACGCAGATGTGATGGTCGGGGATCAGCGTGATACGCCGTCGGCCCTGGCCGGGACCGCCGTCCAGCACCAGCGTCCCCGTCTCCGCGACGGCGACCGCGCAGCCGGTGACCACGCTGTCCACGGCGTCCAGGTCGTGCGCGGACAGCGAGGCGGAGTCCTCCACCCGGCGCACCGCGGACGGCAGCCAGTGGGCCGGCACTCCTTCGGGGGCGATCACCGAGGCCGAACCCCGCTCGGCAAGCAGCCGGGCGATGAGCGCCGGCAGCCCCGCGGCATCCGTCCGGTGGACGCGGGCCCGGTAGTCCGCCAGGTTCCGGGCCAGCAGGTCCACCGGGTCGGCGGGGGAGTGCGAGGTGAGATACCCGCGGGGCACCGGTGTGTCCCGCGGAGTCTCCGTCCGCGGTACGTCGGAGAGTGCCCGCCTGATCCGGCCGAGGATCTCGGCCCGGCTGCCGCTCACCGGGTGCCCCCGTCCCCGCGGGTGCGCTGCCACCAGTCGCGGAACGACTCCTCGGGTACCCGCGGAAGCTCCCGGCTCGCCGACCAGGCCCGGCCCGGCCCGGGCAGCCGGCGTGGATGCAGGCGCCTGGTGCGCGACGCCAGGCGCTGGCCCGCCAGCAGTGCCCGGGGGTGATCCAGGGTCCAGCGGGCAGCCCGCATCGCCGCGCGTTCGGCGGCGTGCCCGCGCGCCGGGCGGATCCTGGTCCGGGTGCCGCGCACCGTGGCCTCCCCGCCTTCCGCCACCCGCCGGCGCAGGTGCACCAGCACCTCCGGGATGTCGATGGCGACAGGGCACGCCTCGTAGCAGGCCCCGCACAGCGTGGAGGCGTACGGCAGCGAGGCGTCCAGCTCGCTGCCCACTCCGCGCAGCTGCGGGGTGAGGATCGCCCCGATCGGCCCGGGGTAGGGCGAGCCGTAGGCGTGGCCGCCGGCTCGTTCGTAGACCGGGCACACGTTCAGGCATGCCGAGCAGCGGATGCAGCGCAGGGCCTGGCGCCCGACCGTGTCGGCCAGGGCGTCGGTGCGCCCGTTGTCGAGGAGGACGAGATGGAAGTCGCGCGGTCCGTCGTCCCCGGACACTCCCGTCCACATCGAGGTGTAGGGGTTCATCCGTTCGGCGGTCGACGAGCGCGGCAGCAACTGAAGAAAAATCTCCAGATCCTGCCAGGTGGGCACGGTCTTCTCGATCCCGACCACCGAGATCAAGGTCTCCGGCAGGGTCAGGCACATGCGCCCGTTGCCCTCGGACTCGACCACCACCAGGGTGCCGGTCTCGGCGATCATGAAGTTCGCCCCCGAGACGGCGACCTTGGCGTTCAGGAACTTCTCCCGCAGGTGCAGCCGGGCGGCCTCGGCCAGATCGGCGGGCCGGTCGGACAGGCCCCCGGGGGCCGGCCGTCCCCAGTCCGCCATCCGGTCGCGGAAGATGTCCCGGATCTCCCCCCGGTTGCGGTGGATCGCCGGGACCAGGATGTGCGAGGGAAGGTCGTCCCCGAGCTGCACGATCAGCTCGGCCAGATCCGTCTCGTAGGCCCGGACGCCGGCCTCGGCCAGAGCCTCGTTCAGCTCGATCTCCTGCGTCGCCATGGACTTGACCTTCACCACCTCCGTCTCACCGGTGGCACGGACCAGATCCGTGACGATGCGCCGCGCCTCTTCCGCGTCGGCTGCCCAGTGCACCCGGCCGCCCGCCGCGGTGACCGCGCTCTCCAACTGCTCAAGGTAGTGGTCGAGGTGGCGCAGTGTCCGGTCCTTCACCGCGGCGCCGGCGGCCCGCAGCTGCGCCCAGTCCGGCAGCTCGGCGACGGCCGCGGCCCGCTTGTCCCTGATGGTGTGCGTGGCGTGGCGCAGGTTCGCCCGGAGCCTGCCGTCCGCGACGGCCTCCGCCGCGGCCCGGGGGAAGGCGGGCATGCCGAGGTAGGTGTGTCCTGCCCGCCGGGGCGAGGCGCCGCTCATCGGTGTGTCTCCTTGGTGGCGGCCAGGATCTCGGCCAGGTGCACGGGGCGTACCGGGGAGCCCTGCCGGGCGAGGATGCCGCTGATGTGCATCCCGCAGGAGCTGTCCACCGTGCACACCGCCGCGGCGCCGGTGGCGGTGATACTGCGCGCCTTGTCGGCGCCCATCGCGGCGGAGACCGCGGCGTTCTTCACCGCGAAGGTCCCCCCGAAGCCGCAGCACTCCTCGGCGCCGGGGAGCTCCGCGAGCCGCAGGCCCTCCACCGCGGCCAGCAGCCGGCGGGGCCGGTCGCCCAGCCGGAGCGCGCGCAGCCCGTGGCAGGTCGGGTGGTAGGTGACGGTGTGCGGGTAGTACGCGCCGACGTCCGTCACGCCCAGCACGTCCACCAGGAACTCGGTCAGCTCGTAGGTCCGCTCCGCCACGGCTGCCGCCGCCGTGTCCCGCGGAGCGAGGCGGGGATGGTGGTCGCGGACCATCGCGGCGCAGGACCCGGACGGCGTGACGACGTAGTCGTATCCGGCGAAGGCGGCGGCGTGCCGGCGCACCAGCGGTTCGGCCTCCCGCCGGTAGCCGGTGTTGAACTGCGGCTGCCCGCAGCAGCTCTGCGCGGCGGGGAAGTCCACCCGGACGCCGAGCCGTTCCAGGAGCGTGACGACGGCCCGCCCCGTGCGCGGGTAGAGCGTGTCGTTGACGCAGGTCACGAAAAGCGCTACTCGCATGCCGCCGCCTCCCCCCGCTGCCAGTCGCGCTGATCACCCATGGGCTCATGGTGCCGCAAAGGCCATGACGAGCGCACCAGGGACCGCAGCCCGGCCAGGGTGCCGCGCACGGCTCCGGCCGCCGAGGAAGGACTGTTCGTCGGTTGTCCGGAGGCCGAGGACTTCGATGCCGTCGGCAGGCCATGGCCCGTACCGAGGTCAGCACCCGCCGGCAGGCGGAGCCGGCCGGATTGCTCGGGACGCGGACGGCGCCCGGCCGGACGAGGCGATGCTGCCGCTGACCGAGGTCTTCCCCCTCGACCGAAGGGCCGTGGCCCGGCGCCGGGCCACGGCCCCGCCTGCCGCTTCCAGGACGGGCCCGCCGGGCGGTGGGGCATACCATGGCCCGGCAGCCGCACGGGGCGCGGCGAGGAACGAACGGGGCTGGCGGATGGCACACACGGTGGGGATCAAAGAGGTTGCCCGGCAGGCGGGGGTGTCGGTGGGCACTGTTTCCAACGTCATCAACCGGCCGCACATGGTCGCCGAGGAGACCCGGGAGAGGGTGCAGGCGGCGATAGAGGAGCTTGGCTACGTCCGCAGCGAGTCGGCCCGGCAGCTGCGCGCCGGGCAGAGCCGGATCATCGCGTTGCTGGTACTGGACATGACCAACCCGTTCTTCGTGGACGTGGCTTCCGGCGCCGAACGGGTGGCCCGTGCCTCGGACCTGGGCGTCATGCTGTGCAACAGCGCGCAGAGCCCTTCGGAAGAGGCCGACTACCTCTCGCTCTTCGCCGAACAGCGGGTGCGCGGCGTACTGGTGACCCCGGCCGACATGACCGGCCGCAACATCACGGACTTCCGCAGGCACCAGATCCCGTTCGTGTTCGTCGACCGGGTGCTCCCCAGCGTCGAGGGGTGCTCGGTCTCGGTCGATGATGTCGAGGGCGGGACCTTGGCCGTGCGGCACCTGATCGAACAGGGACACACTGCTGTGGCGTACGTGAGCGGACCGATGTCGCTCAAGCAGTGCCGGGACCGCCGGGAGGGGGCGCTGGCGGCACTGGCGGAGGCGGGACTGGAGCACCAGTCACTGCGTCAGTTCGAGGCCGGGCGTCTGGACGTGCCCTCGGGCCGCGAGGCGGGCGCACGCCTCCTGGAGCTCAGCCCTCGGCCCACAGCGGTGTTCTGCGCCAACGACCTGCTGGCCCTGGGCGTGCTCCAGGCGCTGTTCGCGGCGGGGGTGAAGGTGCCCGGGGACATCGCCCTGGTCGGCTACGACGACATCGAGTTCGCCGCCGCGGCCGCTGTTCCGCTGACATCGGTGCGCCAGCCCGCCGTGCAGATGGGGCGGCAGGCGGCCGAACTGCTGCTGGAGGAGACCGGGGAGCACTCCGGGCGGCACCGGCACCAGCGCATCGTGTTCGCCCCCCAACTCGTGGTTCGTGAGAGCACCGGCGGTGCCCGGCGAGGGCGGGCCGCCCCGGGCTCCGGCCTCTAGTGTGAGGAGGCATGAGCGCCTCCTTCCGGACCCACGTCCTGCGTCTGCACACCGGCTCGGCCGAGACCGTCACCGATCTGACCGGCGAGTGCGAGGCCTTTCTGGCCGATGCCGCCGGAGGGCGGGACGGGCTGCTCCATGTCTTCGTACCGCACGCGACCGCCGGCGTGGCGGTGCTGGAGACCGGCGCCGGGAGTGACGACGACCTGCTCGCGGCGCTGCGGGAACTGCTGCCCGCCGACGACCGCTGGCGGCACCGGCACGGCAGCCCGGGCCACGGGCGGGACCACGTCCTGCCCGCCCTGGTGCCGCCGCACGCCACGCTGCCGGTACTCGGCGGCCGGCTGGAACTCGGCACCTGGCAGTCCGTCTGCCTCGTGGACACCAACCGGGACAATGTCAACCGTCAGGTCCGCTTGTCGTTCCTTGGCTAGCGCTCACTGCTGCACGATTGTGGGCGGGATCTGCGGCCGCGCCAACTGCTCCGGGCCGCGATGCCCCGTACGTGCGCCCCCGACGATCCTGCGCGGGTCGGCCTGCGTGACCTGCAGCCCCGCAGGTGAGGGTTCAGGGCGTCGCCGGCGTGGACCTGTAGGTCTGAAGCTCAGATGCAGTCGCAATTCGAGACTCGGTCTGAGAGACCGCCATGGCCGCGCTAGAGTGGCTCACGAGCCGTTGAATGACACCTACGGAGGCTGGGCCATGCCACCTCGCAGGAAGCGGACCGTACTCGCCCGCTCCTCTCGCCGCCCCTACGTGGACGACGCCACGTGGGACAGCGCCGACGACATCGCAGCCGGTGACGCCCTGACCGTCGGCCACCTGCTTACCGTCCTCCTGGACCGGTATGCCGCCGGCGTCGTCGATGTTCCCCTTCCCAAGGAGGACGTGCGCGCGGGTGGACGCAGCGGTCACCTCGCCGCAATCGGAGACGCCGCCTGGGCCCACGCCGACGAGCGCAGAGAACGGGAGGGCATCCAGTCCATGAGCGTCCTGTGCGAACTGCTGCTGCGTGAGACCGTCGCCGGACGCGTCTCGGCCGGACTCGACGCCGCGCCACGTGCCCAGCAGCAGGCCGAGCCGCGCGAAGAAGCCGCGGGCGCCGTCACCCCGTCCCTGCTCCACTCGGCAGCCTGAGACCTTACGGAGTCCGCCATGACCGAACTTGCTGCCGAGTCCGCCGACCCACTCATCCCGATGCCGGAGAAGACGCCGGCCGCTCTCCGCGTCGCGGTCGGACGCCTCGACCCGGCTGTCCTCGCTGTGTTCGATCAGCAGTGGGACGAGGCGATGCGCCAAGCCCGCGACGAGTACACCTTCACGCCGCCCCGCGCTTTCGTCGAGCACTGGTGGTCATGGGTCGGGGTCGCACGCTATCCGCAGCGCCTGGCCCGATTCCGTGAGTGCGAGCGCATCGTCAGCGAGTCGGACGACCGCGCCGAGCGCCGCGCCGCCGCGACCGAGCTGGCGTCCATCCTCGCCGAGGCTGTCGCCGCGTGAGCGACTGGACCTGGGAGTACGAACCCGACGCCGGACATGTCGTTGGCGGCTTGGACATGGCTCAGCGACTGGAGGTCGAGGCGATCGCGCAGCGGATCGTCGATGCCGTGGGAGTCCGCCGCATCGGTAAACCCTTCGACATCACCGAGTCGGCATCCGGCGTCAGGACGTTCGCCGAGGGGGCCGTGATGCTCTGGTACCAGGAGGACTACCGCGACGACGTCGTCCTGATCCTCCGCGCACAGCACTTCGGAGTGCAGCAACTCGACACGTGACCCCGCACGGAGCGACGCCGTCGGGCACGGTCTCGCCTTCGCACCGAAAGTACGGCGTACGCTGAGGGTTGTCCTCACCGAGGTCGGCGGAGTTGAGGGTTGGCAATTGAGGCAGCCTTTGGGGCGCCCGAGTGGCAGATGGCCACGTTCACTCGGCGGGGGGGTAACGGCAACGGAGTGGATCGTGCCGCCCTTGCCGTTCGGGCCGAGGCGGGTACCGAGGTGAGCCGTTAGGGATCCAGTGCTTTCCAGGCGTCTTCCGCCTCCCGGAGCGGGGTGAGCCCGGGACCGCCAGTCAGTCCTGTGTCGCCTCGGGCAGCTTGTTCATACGGCCACCAGACCCCGGTGCCGTCTGTTCCAGGTGTAATGCAAGGCGATCACCCACGCGCACGGGTCGGCCGGCTCCCGCAGTCCGCGCTCGCCCAGCTTCGAGTCGGTGTGTTGCTGTAGGTACTCGGGCTTCGGGCGGTGGCAGCTTCGGTGTCCTCCTGACGGCAAGGGGACGTAGAAGCTTCCTGTGCTTTCCCCCTGCCGCGGATACGGGTCGAGGGCTGGTCAGGACTGTCGGCACTGTTCGTTGGTTCGGCTACTTGAGTGGAGGCACGAGCCAAGGTGTTCCGGTCACGCGTCGAGAAGTCCGTCGAGGCGGAGCCAGGCGGTAGGCCCCGTCCCGTGTTCGTCAGCCGCCAGTGAGCAGGCGTTCGCGCTCGGCCGCCACGATTTCCCGCGCCAGTTCAGCGTCCGTGATGTCGAACGCTTCCGGGGCGCTGTCGGCGGTTTCGGAGACGCGGGCGAACTCCGCGAAGAGTTGATGCTTACGCGCCAGTATCTCGATGATGCGTTGGTCGACGCCTTCTTCGGAGAGCAGACGGTACACCTGTACCGACTCCAGCTGCCCCATCCTGTGGGAGCGGCCGATTGCCTGCCATTCGGTCGTCGGCTTCAGCTGGGGTTCGCAGATCACGACGACCGATGCCGCCTGGATATTCAGCCCGACGCCGCCCGCCACGATCTGGGCGACGAGGACGGCCCCGTGGGGGGCCTGGGAGAACTCGTCGACCATGCTCTGTCGTTTTGCTGCGGGTACGGAACCGGTCAAGGGCCCGAAAACCTTGCCCGGGAGGACCGAGGCCACTTCGTCGAGGACATTACGGAAGTACGAGAAGACCAGCACCTTGCGCTCGTTTTCCTCCGCCTCCTGGACGATGTCGATGAGGCGCTGGACTTTCTCGGATTTGACGCCGGCGAGTACAGCGGCCTGGCGCATGGCCGCGAAGTTGCCTTCGACGACAGCCGCTCGGTAGCGCTGCTCGTCGGCTTTGGACATCGGCATCCACTCGTCGACCTCGACCCGCTCCGGAAGTTCGGTGAGGACGTCTTCCTGATTGCGTCGCAGGTAAGCCGGGGCCACTTGCTTCCGGAACTGGCGAGGAGCGAGCTCCGAGGCACTGACCGGCAGGTCCGGCCGGAGGTAGCCGACGAGATTGCGGAATTCCTCGATCCTGTTCTCCAGCGGGGTGCCGGTCAGGAGCACTGCTCGCTCCGATGCGTGGAGGAGGGCCGTGGAGCGCTGGGTGCGCCGGGCATCGGGATTCTTGATGTAGTGCGCTTCGTCAAACACCAGGCATGCGGGTGTGGCGCGTTCGGGTATCCGTCCCTCCAGCCAACCGAGGGTGTCGTAGGTGGTGACCGCGACTCCGCCGTAGCGGACCCAGGACTTCAGCGCGTCGTCGCGGCCCGGCCCGTGCAGGCGGTACGCGCGCAGGTCGGACTTCGTCCGGACTTCGCGCACCCAGTTGGTCACAACGGCAGCGGGACACACCACCAGGAAATGGGAGCAGCCCTTGGCGTGCAAGTGGGCGAGCACGGCAAGTGATTCGACCGTTTTCCCCAGACCCATCTCGTCGCCGATGACGACTTTTCGTTGCACGAGCGCGAAGCGTGCGCCGAACGACTGGTAGCCGCGGAGAGACGCCTTGAGTTGGCTGGTGTCGAGCTTGAGCTCCCTGACCGCGGCGACGATCTCGGCCGGCAGGTCCCCTTGACTCTTCTCGGCGTCGTCTGCCAGGAATCCGAGTTCCGCGAGCATCGCGTAGTAATCGGCCGGCCGGGTGCTGAAATCTTCCCAGGGGTCACCGCCTGCGACGTCAACCCCACCGTCGAGCAATGTCCCGCGGCGCTCGACGGCCGCCAGTGCGGCACGCAACTCGGCGACGGTCCGAGCCTGGGGGACAAGAACGACGTGGGAGGCCTGGGGATCGAGACTCTGGAGGAGCGGTCGTACCGCGTCGGCGGCGGCGAGGTCCGCTGTCGCGCTGCGTATCGAGCGTGCCGCGTCCCACGCCCGCATCGCCGTGAGGAGCTTCGTGGTGGCCTGGGTTCGGTTCTTGATGTCGATGCGGACCGGCATCTCATCCAGTGTGGTCTGCCAGATGGTCCGCGCGGCGCCGACCATTCGGTTGCCCGTCGTCTCACCGACTCCGGGCAGCGATCGAATGCGTGATCTCTGGTCGAGGACCTGCTGCACGTTCCCGATCCCGGCATCGATCAGCGCGTTGATGCGCAGCTGACCACTGGTTGCGTCTTTGAGTCGCTCGACGGGCACTTCGGCGAGCAGCTTGCGCACCTCGGCCTGCCGGACGGCATCGCCGGCGGCGCTCACTGCCGTCCTGAACTCGCTCTCGCGGTGCAGAGCCTGTTCCATCGCGGCGAGCGCGGTCCTGGCGGTGTCCAATTCGTGCCGCTCGACGAGTTCGGCTCGGGTGCCGAGGCGGTGGCTGAAGCCGACGGTGTCATCGAGGACGGCCGGAAGTCCGACCGCGGGGAAGGCACTTCTGTCCCGAGCCGCCAGGCCTTCCAGCCCGGCGACGAGCCGGGTGCTCGCAACCTGCTCGTGCAGCGACATCAGGTAGGCCGCGGCCTGCCCCGCTTCGTTCTTGCGGCTCTTGCCAGAGAACATCCGGCGGGCACCGAACAGGGCCCGGACGGCCGTCAGCGCCCGGTCGGCATCGCCGGTCAACTGGTGGATGCCCTGCTGGACAGGGGCACTGAGTTCCGGAAGGGCCTGGCGGCGGGCCAGGGAGGTGACCAGGTCGGCATCGGACGGCGTGAGCTGCAGTACGCGCCATGCGACGCTGCTCCCGGTCCCGAGTGACGTTACGCGCCCGAGAAGTCGCCTGGCGGCGTCCTCCGCCGCTGTCTCGACCGGCTCACGCTGCTCCACGATCTGTACCGCGAGCTTGCGCCACCCGCTGATCTCCTCCACCACACCGCGCAGGTGCTGACGTGCTTCTCGCTCCATTGCCCCCGCCACTCGCACGACCTCTGGGAAGATTAGCGACCCCGGTTGACGAAGTCGACGGGGATCAGGAAACCGCCGGAACGTCCGAGTAGCGTTCGCCGGCCGCCAAGCAGGAGGTTGTGTACGTGCTGCTCGAGGAGCTCAAGCCGGGGCTGCGGATCAGCGGTCTCATGCCGGCGGAGGCAGCCACGGTCATCGCCGCCCAGTGGCACGGTGCGAACGCGGTCGAACTGACCTACAAGACCGCTGGGGGCGGCCTCGACCAGCGGGTTGTCTTCCGCAAGGACGAGGACAGGCTGAGCGTCGCTCACAGTGGCAGCCGCGCCTTCGACGCGCCCGCCGGCGATTTCAGGTTGGCCGCGGAAGCCCAGCGGATCTCACTGGCCGGCCTGTTCGACCCGATGCTCGCCGTGGCGACCAGCGACGTTCAGCCGCTCCCGCACCAGATCCGCGCCGTGTACGGCGAGCTCATGCCCCGTACACCGTTGCGCTTCCTGCTCGCCGACGATCCGGGCGCGGGAAAGACGATCATGGCTGGTCTCTACATCAAGGAACTTGTGCTGCGCGATGACATCAAGCAGTGCCTCATCGTGGCTCCCGGAGGCCTGGTCGATCAGTGGCAGGACGAGCTCTTCTTCAAGTTCGGCCTCCGTTTCGACCTGCTCACGAACCAGCTCATCGACTCCCAGCCCCATGTCAACGTCTTCGAGACCCACCCGCTGCTGATCGCCCGCATGGATCAGCTTTCCCGTAACGAGCACCTGAAGGCCCAGCTCCAGGAGACGGAGTGGGACCTGATCGTCGTCGACGAGGCGCACCGCATGGGTGCCCACTACTTCGGTGGCAAGGTGGAGAAGACCAAGCGGTTCCAGCTCGGCGAGATCCTGGGCGAGATCACTCGTCACCTGCTCCTGATGACGGCGACCCCGCACTCGGGGAAGGAGGAGGACTTCCAGCTCTTCCTCACCCTGCTGGACCGTGACCGGTTCGAGGGCAGACAGAAGAGGAGTGCCGACGTCAGCGGGATCATGCGGCGCATGATCAAGGAGGACCTGCTCACCTTCGAGGGCAGGAAGCTCTTCCCCGAGCGCATCGCGGAGACCGTCCCCTACGAGCTCACGGCACTCGAGTACGACCTGTACGAGGACGTCACCCACTATGTCCGTGAGGGGATGAACCGTGCCGGCCGCATCGGTGGCAAGCGCAGGAACACGATCGGTTTCGCACTCACCGTTCTGCAGCGACGCCTGGCCTCCAGCCCGGAGGCGATCTACCGGAGCCTCGTGCGGCGTACTGAGCGCCTGGAGCGCAAGAGGCAGGAAATTCTCGACGGGACCTCTCGCGAGAGCGTGCCGGCCATCGATCCTGCCGACTTCGATACTGACGAGCTGAATGCCGAAGAGATCGAAGAGCTGGAGGAGGAACTGCTCGATGCCGCGACGGCGGCGCGGACGGTCGAGGAACTCGACGTCGAGCTCATCGAGCTGAGGGCGTTGGTGAAGACGGCACAGCGGGTCCGGGAGGCAGGTACGGATCGTAAGTGGACCGAGCTGTCCGCCCTCCTCCGGGACCACGCGCTGGTGACGGACATCAACGGCCGGCCCCGGAAACTCATCATCTTCACTGAGCACCGCGACACCCTCAGCTACCTGCAGGACAAGGTCGGGTCGCTGCTGGGCGAGCCCGATGCCCTCAGGGCCATACACGGCGGCGTACGCAGGGCGGAGCGGCGGCAGATCACCGACGAGTTCACCAAGAACCGTAATGTGCAGATCCTGCTGGCTACCGACGCCGCCGGCGAGGGACTCAACCTGCAGGGCGCACACCTGATGGTCAACTACGACCTGCCCTGGAACCCCAACCGCATCGAGCAGCGCTTCGGCCGTATCCACCGCATCGGCCAGGAGGAGGTCTGCCGGCTCTGGAACCTCGTCGCCTCCAACACCCGCGAGGGTGAGGTCTTCACGCGCCTGCTGGAGAAGCTCGACCAGATGCGCGAGACGTACGGCGGGAAGGTCTTCGACGTCCTGGGGCAGGCGTTCGCCGAGACCCCGCTGCGGGACCTGCTCCTCGATGCTATCCAGTACGGTGAGCAGCCGGCTGTCAGGAATCGGATGGACGAGGTCATCGACAGCACCGTGGGGGATGGCCTGGCAGGCCTCCTGCACGAGCGTGCGCTCGCTGTGGAGCACTTCTCGGACGCCGCTCTCCGCGCCCTGCGTGCCGCGATGGACGAAGCCCGCGCCCGACGTCTTCAGCCGCACGACATCGCAACGGCCTTCAAGGACGCCTTCACCCGGCTCGGCGGCCGGATCGTTGCGCGCGAACCAGGGCGCCACGAGATAGCCCACGTGCCGCGGTGCGTCCGCTCGGCAGGCAACGGGCCCATCGCCACCAGTTACGATCACGTCACCTTCGACCTCGGCCGCGTCCGGCCCGACGCCCGCGCCCGTGTCGACCTGCTCGTCCCCGGCCACCCGCTGCACGACGCCGTCATGGCCGAGACCATCCGGACCTTCGGGGGAGCCCTCAACCGGGGCACCGTCCTCGTCTCGGCCACCCTCGAAGAACCGCACCTACTCGTCGGGGTGGTCGAAGAGGTCGCGGATGCCACCGGTGCGTCGGTGGCCCGACGGTTCGCCTACGTCTACGTCGACAGCCGCGGCACTGTGCGGCCGGCCGGCCCCGCGCCCTACCTCGTCTGCGCTGAGGCGACCGACGGTGCGTCGGCCGACATCGCGCGCGGTCTTCCTTGGCTCGCGGATGCCGAGGCCAATGCGACCAGCTGGATCATCGCGAACAGGCTTCCCGCGTATCTGGCCGAGGTCCAGCCTCGTCGCCTGGCAGAGTTGGTCAGGACCCGTGAGCTGGTGACCAAGCGCCTGACCTCCGAGAAGGAGCGGCTGCTCCTCGATGCTGCGGCGGCCTCCGAGAAGGAACGGAGGGGCGAGAAGCCCAAGGAGTCCTCCGCGAGCCTCCACCGCAAGGCTACCGGGCTTGATGTACGGCTGCGGAAGCGTCTCGCACTGCTCGACCAGCAGCAGTCGATGTCGACGAAGCCGCCGCAGATACTCGCCGCGGCGCTTGTGCTGAGCGCCGCCGGACCACCCTCTCGCAAGTGATGATCGCTCGTGTGTGATCACGGGACGGCATGAAGCGTCGGACATACGATTCGGCTGATCCGCAACAGGTCGAGCACCTGTCGGCGCCTACCGGTTGCCGCGTGCTGAGCCGCTCACCAGGACGGGGCCTGGTGAGGCCAGGCTTTACCGGGGGTTGTCCTGAGGGAGTTTGGTGGACACCAACCGGGACAACCCCCAGTGCCAGGTGCGGCTGAGCTTTCTGGGGTGACCGGGGAGCTCGCGACCGAGGGCTCCGATTGGTATGGACCAGCCTGGTACCGTCTGCGCGGCAGTGCACACCGGTGACGGACGGAGCAGGGCAGTGAAGGACGGCGCACGCTACGCGTACATCGGGTCGTACACCTCGCGGGGCGGGTGGGGCATCACCACCGCCCGAGCCGGCGCGGCGGACGGAGCGCTGAGTCCGGTTCACCGCACCGCAGTTCTGCCCGATCCGGGGTTCCTCGCCCTCGCCCCCGGGCGCCCGGTGCTGTACGCGGTGAGCGAGACGGCCGAAGGCCGGGCCGCGGCTTTCTCCCTCGCCCGTCCCGGGACGCCGGAGCCGCTGGGCCCTCCCGTGGAGGTCGGTGGTGCAGGGCCCGCCCATCTGGCCGTCGGGCCGGAGCGGCTCTACACCGCGAACTACACCTCCGGCAGCGTCAGCACCCTGCGGCTGCGCGAGGACGGCTCCCCGGCCGGACCGGCGGCTGTGCGGACGCACCGGGGCGGCGGCCCGGTGAAGGGCCGCCAGGACGGGCCGCACGCCCACGCGGTGGTGCTCGCGCCCGCTCGAGACCGGCTGCTGGCGGTGGACCTGGGCACCGATTCGGTGTGGATTCACCCGGTGGATCCCGGCCCGGGTGATCCGCCCGGTCGCGAGGTGCGGCTGCGGCCGGGCAGCGGTCCCCGCCACCTGGCCTTCCACCCGGAGGGGCGGATGGCCTACGTGGTCAACGAACTGAACTCCACGCTCGTGCGGTGCGGCTGGGACGCCACGGCAGGAGAGCTGGAGCCGCTGGAGGAGACCGCCCTCCTGCCCCCGGGCACGGCCGGGGAGAACTATCCGTCCGGTCTGGCTGTTTCCCCTTGCGGCACCCGTCTCTACACGGCCAACCGGGGGCACGACTCGATCGCCGTCCTGGACCTGGGCCCCGAAGGGGCCGGCCGCCCCGAACTCGTCGGCACCGTGCCGTGCCGAGGTGCCTGGCCCCGGGCGCTGGCCCTCGCTCCCGGGGGCGAATGGCTCTACGTCGCCAACGAGCGCTCCGGGGATGTCGCATGGTTCCGCACCGGGCAGCGGGACGGCCTGCCGGAGCACGCCGGGAGCCTGCGGGTCCCGGCGCCCGGCTGCGTCGTTCTGAGCTGACCGCCGGTCAGCGGGCCGGCGAAGCGCCTTCCTGAGGGCGCTGCGGCAGACCCAGCTTGGCCGAGTAGGCCGCCACCACCAGCTTGCCGAGCCCGGGGTAGGCGCCCAGCGGCTCGGCCGCCGGGCAGCCCGCCTCCTCGGCCGCCGCGGCCAGCAGTCCTTCGGAGATCTCCGGCCCGATCAGGCAGGGTGCCAGGGCCAGCTGGGTCGAGCCCGACTCCAGCAGCTGCCGGGCGGCCCCCGCGATCGCCCCTGCCTCGTCCAGAGCGGCGGCCAGCACCGGAACGGCCAGCCTCGCCGACAGCAGCATCCCGGTGATCCCCGCGGCCTGTACAGCCTCGTCGCCGCCCACCGTGGCCAGTACGATGCCGTCGGCCGCCGTGGCCACGGTGAACAGCCGGGCGCGGTCGGCCCGGGCCAGGCCCGCCTCGGACAGCCGGACGTGCACGGCCTCGGCCAGCAGCGGATGCGGCCCGAGGACATCGGTCAGTTCGGCGCCGGACCCGCTGGCCAGCACCGCCTGCCGTATGATCCGCAGCTGCGAACTGTCGGGGCCGGCGAGAAGCGGGACAACGACCGCCGCGGGCTGGTCCGCCGCGGCATCGCCGCGCTCCGCGGCGGCGCGCGCCAGGACCTCCTGAAGAGGTGGGAACTCCTCGTCCCGGCTCTCCGCGTAGCCGATCCACGCGTCGAGACCGGGCAGCTCGGAGCGGGCGATGCTGATGACTTCCTCGGCGAGCCGGCGGCTCGTGTCGGAAGGAACGCCGGGGACGGCCAGTACCAGAGCGGGCGCACCGTCCGGCGCGGTCACAGGCTCCGGTCTACGGTGACGTCCCGGCTGGCGGGGTCGCGGCATTCGTACGGGCAGGCCGGGAGTGGGCCCTGTGGAGGCGCTCATGCCGTCGCATGTTAATGCCTCGTGGAGGCGGCTTGTTCGGCCGGGGCCGTACACTCCGGTTCTGTCCGGGTTTGCACCGCGCGTCGCGATGAGCGGCACGCCGCGTGATGCGTGTCGCACCCCCGGTGACCAGGAGGGATGTCAGCTCACCGACAGCAGCGTCGGGTGCCGCGGGAGCCGCAGCGTGCCCGTGGCCAGCCGGGCGGCGACCAGCAGCGCCCCGTCCAGCGGGTCTCCCGCCGCCCCGACCACGGCCACGTGCGGCAGACGCGTCGCGAACTCCTGCCGGAGCGGTGCCAGCAAGGGGTCGCCGAGCCGGATCAGCCCGCCGGTGAGGGCCAGTCGGCTGCCCCGGGTCCCAGGGCAGACGGCCGCCGCCGTGACGGCGATCTCCCGTGCCGCGGCCCGCATGACCGCGCCCGCCACCGGGTCGGCGTCCTGCCCGGCGCACCGGGCCACCTCGGGGGCGAACGAGGCGAGCACGGCTGCCCGGTCCGCCCGCGGGTACAGCCGCTCCGGCAGCCCGGCCGGCGGTCCGAACAGCCGCTCGGCCCGGGCCAGCAGGGCGGCCGAACCGCCCTCCCGGCCGTCGTGGGCCCGCAGCGCGGCCTCCAGGCCCGATCTCCCGATCCAGGCACCGCCGCCGCAGTCGCCGAGCAGGTGCCCCCAGCCGTCCGCCCGGCGCCAGCCGGTCAGATCCGTGCCCAGCGCGATCATGCCGGTGCCCGCGGCGACCACGGCCCCGGACCGCTCGCCGAGCCCGCCCGCGTAGCCGGTCACCGCGTCGGCGGCCAGTGCGAGCCGCCGCACTCCGAGCCGGTCGGCGAGGGCTCCGGGCAGCTCGGCCCGCAGCCGGGTGCCCAGCGTGGTCATTCCGGCGGCACCGACGCAGGCGGCGGCCGGCCGGGCACCGGAGCCGGCCCTCGCCAGCAGTTCACCGGCCGCGGGCAGCAGCTGCTCCAGCAGATGCGCGGGGTCGAGGCCGCCCTCCCCGGTGCGCACCGGGGAGGAGCCCGCCACCGGATCGCCGCACCGTTCGACGCTCCCGTCCGGGGCGACGCGGGCCAGCGCGATCCGCAGCCCGGAACCGCCGGAGTCGACCCCCAGCACCCACGGTCCCGCGGAATCCGTCACGGCAGGCGCCAGTTCACCGGCTCCGCGCCCTGCTCGCGCAGCAGGCCGTCCGCCCGGCTGAACGGGCGGGAGCCGAAGAACCCGCGGTCCGCCGACATCGGGGAGGGGTGAGCCGATTCCACCGAGGGAACTCCCGCGAGCAGCGGCCGCAGATTGCGGGCATCGCGCCCCCACAGGATCGCCACCAGAGGTTTTCCGCGCGCCACCAGGGCCCTGATCGCCTGCTCGGTGACCTCCTCCCAGCCCTTGCCGCGATGTGCCCCCGGCCGCCGTGGCGCGGTCGTCAGCGCCCGGTTCAGCAGCAGAACGCCCTGCTCGGTCCAGGGTGTGAGATCCCCGCTGGACGGCCGGGGATGCCCCAGATCGGTGTGCAGCTCCCGGAAGATGTTCTCCAGGCTGCCCGGCAGCGGACGGACATCGGGTGCGACCGAGAAGCTGAGCCCCACGGCGTGACCGGGTGTCGGATAGGGGTCCTGTCCGACGATGAGGACGCGGACGTCGTCGAAGGGCTGCTGGAAAGCCCGCAGGACGTTGTTCCCCGCCGGCAGATAGGTCCGCCCGGCGGCAACCTCCGCACGCAGGAAGTCACCCATCGCGGCGATTCTCCCGGCCACCGGCTCCAGCGCCTCGGCCCAGCCCGCTTCGACGATCTCGTTCAAGGGTCGTGCTGCCACGGTCCGTCACCCTACCGGTCAACGCCCGTGCCGTCCCGCCGTCCCGCCGTCTTGTCCGTCGCGCGAAGCGGCCGTACCGCCGGCTCAGCCGGTGACCGCGGCGCGTACGCACAGCACATCCGGCAGATGGGCCGCCAGCAGCTGCCAGCTGTCGCCCTCGTCGGCGCTGCCGTACAGCTCACCGTTGCGGTTGCCGAAGTACACCCCGGCCCGGTCGGCGTCGTCCGTGGTGAGGGCGTCGCGCAGCACCGGGCCGTGATGCGGGCCCGCGGGCAGCCCGTCGCCCAGCTCCTCCCAGCTGTGCCCCGCGTCCGGCGTCCGGTACACGCGGCACCGGTGGCCGGCCGGCACCCGGTCCGCGTCGGCGTTGAGCGGGAAGACGTAGGCGACACCCGCCCGGTGGGGGTGTGCGGCGACGGGAAAGCCGAAGTCGGACGGCAGCCCCTCCCCGATGGACTGCCACGAGGCGCCGGAGTCGTCGCTGCGGTAGACGCCCCAGTGGTTCTGCAGATAGAGCCGGTCCGGGTCCCCCGCGTCACGGGCCACCTTGTGAACGCACTGGCCGGACTCGGGGTAACGGTCGGGCAGGAAGGTGGCCTGCACGCCGCTGTTGGACGGGTACCAGTCGCCCCCGCCGTCGTCCGACCGGTACACGCCACCGGTCGAGACCGCGACCGTCAGCGCCTGCCCGCCGCGGGGATCGGTCAGCACCGTGTGCAGCCCGAGCCCTCCCCCTCCCGGCTGCCACTCCTCCCGCGTCGGGTGCTCCCACAGGGAACGCACCAGCTCGAAGGAACGCCCGCCGTCCGCGGACCGGAAGAGCGCGCCGGGCTCCGTGCCCGCGTACACCACGTCCGGATCCCCGGGCCCGGCAGGCGTCAGCTGCCACACCCGCTCCAATGAGGTACCGGTGTCCTGGGGGAACCGCACGGCCTGCTGCGCGGGCTCCTGCCAGCTCGCCCCCAGGTCGTCGGAGCGGAAGACCGACGGCCCCCAGTGGGCGCTGTCCGCACCTGCCAGCAGGCGCGGGCCGCCGGCCGGCCGGGTGTCGATCGCGACGGAGTACACCGCCTGCCCCGTGAAGTGCGGGCCGTCCAGCTCCCATCCTCCGCCCGCGCGCCTGGTCGCCTCCCGACGCGCCAGGAAGAGCCCTTTGCGGGTCCCCACTGCCAGCAGCACATCCGTCATGGTCCGTCCGCCTCCGTACCTCGGCCTCTCACGTGGACTCAGTGTGACCTGGGCCACTGACAACCGCCCGGCAGCGGTTTCCGGCGGGTCGCGCACCGGCCGGCCGAGTGGGGGCGGTCACCCCCCGGAGCGCGCCGCGGCGAGCAGCCCCGTCCAGTCCGGGATCTTCACCGGCCCCCGGGAGAGCAGGCGGCCGGTTTCCGCCTCGGCGGCCTGGATCGCCCGCCAGCCTTCCCAGCCGACCGGGTCGGCCCCCGCCGCCCGCAGGGCGCCCGCCGGGCCCCCGGCGGCCACCGCGCGCCGTGCCAGGGCTGCGGCGTCCGCCAGCAGGGCGGTCGCCGTCTCCTTGGCACACGGCCGGTTGGAGCCGATCACCCCGGTCGGACCGCGCTTGATCCAGCCCGCCACGTACTCGCCCGGGGAGGGAAAGCCTTCGCGCAGCACCCGGCCCCCGGCGTGCGGCACCGTTCCGGTGCTCGCGTCGAACGGCAGCCCGGGCAGCGCCCGACCCCGGTAGCCCACCGAGCGCAGCACCAGCTGCGCGGCGACCTCCTCGTGGACGCCGGTGCCGCTCACCCCGCCCGTGCCGTCCGGCGTCGTCCGCTCGAAGCGCACCGCCCGCACCGCCCCTCGGCCGTCGTCCAGCAGGGCGACCGGCCGCAGGAAGAACCGGAGCCGGATACGGCGGGCCGCCTCCCCGGGCCCCGCGGCCGCCCAGCCGCGCAGCACGGCCAGATTGCGGCGAGCGGCCGCCGGCAGCGCGTCGGCACGCGCCGCGGCGGGGCCGGCGTCGAGATCACCGGGGTCGGTCCGGACCGACGCGTGGGGGAGAGCACCCAGTTCGCGCAGCTCCTTGGTGCTGAACCGGGCCTGGGCGGGGCCGCGCCGTGCCACCAGGTGGATGTCGCGGATCCGGCCGGCGGCCAGCGCCTCCAGGCGCTCTCGCGGCATGTCCGTGCCGGTCAGCTCGGCCGGGTCGCGGGCCAGGATGCGTGCCACGTCGAGGGCGACGTTGCCCGCGCCGATCACGACCGCGCTGCGGGCCGTCAGCGGGAATCCGGCCGGGGCGTCGGGGTGGGCGCTGTACCAGGAGACGAACTCGGTGGCCGAGCGGCTGCCGGCCAGGTCCTCGCCGGGAATGCCGAGCCGCCGGTCGGCGGCCGCGCCCACGCAGTAGACCACCGCGTGGTAGATCCGCCGCAGGGCGTCGGTCCCGACGCCCTGCGGGCCCACGTGGACGTTCCCCAGGAAGCGGACGCCGGGGCGCTCCAGCACCGTGCGCAGGGTGCCCTGCAGGGACTTGATCCGTTCGTGGTCGGGCGCGACCCCGTACCGGACCAGGCCGTAGGGACAGGGCAGGCGGTCCAGGACGTCCACCGTCACCGGGCACCCGGAGTCCCGGTGCTCGGTCAGTACCTGGGCGGTGTACACGCCGCTGGGGCCGGAGCCGACAACCGCTACTCGCAGCATGGCAGTTCTCCTGACGCAGCCGAACCGGGCCGGAAGACCTCAGCATCCCACTGCGGGCATGTGTACGGGGAGACTGCGCCAATGGAGTGGTATGTGAGCCCGGGAACCGCCGAGGAGCGCCCAGGGCTACCGGAGGGCGCTACGTTTCCCCGGTGGGCGAAAGTACCGTTATCACCCCTCCGGGGAGCAGCCGGCTGAGCAGTTCGGTGTCGGTGTGGCCGGTGTGGGAGGTCCAGGGGCACGGCTCGGGCGCGGCAGGCGAGGGGGCCGGCACCGGGGAGCTGCCGCCGTGGTTCAGCGTCCGGCTGTCCTTCGCCGACGGCGCGCGCATCGACGTGGTCGCCGCGGTCAGTGGCGACCGGATTTCCATCGAGGACCTGCACGCCGACCCGCCGCTTCCGCTGGAAGGTTTCTCCACTCTGGCCGAATGGATCGAGGAACCCCTGCAGGACGCCTGCCGGCTGGTGCTGGACCAGCGCCGCGGCGCCGGGCGGCCGCTGCCGGCATTCGGGACCGGCTACCGGAAGACGCGGGCGCGGCACCGCGCCCGGCGCAACTGGCCGCGCAGCCGGCCCGGCCGCCGGACGGCGGCGGCCGCCTACCTCGCGGCCCAGGAGGAGGGGAGTGATCCGGTGCTGGCGGTGATGTGCGCGACCGGCCGCAGCAGGCGCAGGTCGCTCAAACTGATCGCGAGTGCCCGGGACGAGGGGTATCTGCCGCCGCGGCGGACCCGTCGCTGACGTCCGTACCGCCCCCCGGCTCTTCCTCGGGGGGGAAGCCGCGCTCCCAGCCGATGCCGTAGTGGGCCAGGAGTTCGGCGCGCAGTGTGGCGAACGGCATCGGGGCGCCGGGCAGGAGCAGGGCGACCACCGCCCCCATCAGCAGGGCGCGCAGCATGGGGTAGTCGGCCTCCGGATCGGCCGAGCCCCGGCGGACGACAGCCTCGCGCAGCACCGCGGCCAGTCGCTGCTGCTCGGCGCACTGGATGAAGCCCTCCTGCTGGAGGAGCCCCGCCATGTGTGCGCGCATCAGGACCGGCCGGTCCCGGGCCAGGCCGAGGATCGTGTCGACGGCCCGGGCCAGCATCTCGTCGCCCGCCTCCGGGCCGGACGGAACGGGCTCTCGCGCCATGGCGTCGGCCAGGGACCGGTGCATCAGCCGGTGGACGGCGGACTGGAGCAGATGCCGCTTGCCCGGGAAGTAGTAGGAGATCAGCCCCCGGGCGGAGCCGGCCCGGTCCGCGATGTCGCCCAGCGTGGCCGCCTCGTAGCCGTGCTCGCCGACGATCTCCACAGTCGCTTCCAGCAGCCGCTCCCGCGACCGTCGGCGCAACTCTTCGTTGACCGAAGCGCTTCGAGGGGTCATCCTGGTGCTCCTGCGTTGACTGGCTGGCAGCCAATATACTCAGCGCGGTCCCGGACGTCCGCCCCGGTGGGTGCGCGTGCCGGGAGTCAGGCTCCGGTATCGGGCGGCGCGGGGGACCGCCCGATACCGGGTGCCGGTCCGCCGATGAGATCCAGGACCGGCAGCAGACCCGCCGGGCGGTCGGCCACCGGCAGATGCTCCACCAGATGAACCGCGCAGCCCAGCCGGGCCGCACCCGCGTCGGCGACCCGGTCGTCCCCGGTCATCAGCACCTGCTGCGGCGTGCGCCCGAGCTTCCTGCAGGCCAGGGCGAACAGCTCGGGACCGGGTTTCTGGACCCCGTGTTCGAAGGAGAGCAGATAGGCGTCGACGAAGCCGTCCAGCCCATGAGCGCGGAACACCGGCCGCAGATCCCAGCCGATGTTGCTGACCACGGCCACCGGGATTCCGCGCTCCCGAAGGGCGCGCAGCACCTGTACGGTGTCCGGGTAGGGGTGCCAGGCCGCAGGTTCGCGGTGCCGGTCGTAGAGCGCGTCGTACAACCCGGGCGCGGGCAGCGGCACCTGGCGGGCGAGCCCGGTGTACAGCGCGCGGTGCCGACGGGCGTCCCGGTCGCGCTCCTCCCACAGCTCCTCCAGGGCTGCCGGGATGTGGCGCGGGGACGAGCCGCCCGGAAGGGCCCCGGCGTCCTCCAGGGCTGCCGCCAGGTCGGAGATCTCCTCGTCCGGGAGGCTGAGGCCCGTCCGCTCCAGTGCCGCGCGCAGCCAGCTGTCCGCCGGCTCCACGCGCATCAGCGTTCCGGAGAAGTCGAAGAGCGCACCCGTGATCACCTCGGCCATCGGGCCATCCTGCCGCTCCGCCGAGGGCGCCGCAACGGAACCCGCAGGGTGACGGGGCAGCGGGGACGGGACGGGCCGCTCAGCGGCTGAGGACCGACAGACCGGGCGCGAAGGCCACCAGGACGGGCACCGCGGGGACCAGGGCGGCGGCGGCCGTCAGCCGAAGCCGGCGGAGCGGGGACAGCCGGCGGGCCGGGCCCAGCAGCCGGTGCACGCGCAGCGGGACCTGCGCGTCCCGCCGGGTTGCGCGGACCCCGAAGACACCGCGCTCCTCGTTCAGCCCGACCAGCGCCAGGGCCGTCGTCAGGCGCCCGAAGCGGCGGGAGGCCGCGTCGTCCGCGGCCAGTTCCACGAGCCGGTGCACCTCCCGCCGGAAGGCGGCGAACACCGGCACCCGGGGGAACCCCGAGGCCAGCGCGCCTGAACAGCGCAGCAGCCAGTCGTGCCGGGCCCGGGCGTGACCCTGCTCATGGGCGATGACGGCGTCGAGTTGCCGGGAGCTCAGCCGGCGCAGCGCCGCGGTGGTGATCACCAGCTGTGCGCCGGAACCGGGCAGCAGCCAGGCGTCCGGCCGGTCGTCCTCCAGGACGACCAGCCGGTCGCCGGGCCGGGTCTCCTCGCCGGGCAGCCGGGGAGACCGGGCCAGCAGACCTTCCCGCCGCCGGCGGCGCCGCCCACGGGCCTCCCGCACTTCTTTGAGGAACATCACCCCGGTCCACAGCCCGCCGGCGGCGAGCAGCAGGGTCAGCGCGGTGGCCCACCAGGGGCCTTCCGGATGGAGGGCGTAGGCGTCGATCACCCCTTCGGGCGCGGGGGCGAAGAGCTGGGCGCGCACCCCCTCCCAGGCAGCGGCTGCGGAGAGCAGCATCGCCAGGACGCAGCACAGCAGCACGGCGACCACCACGCACTGCCACACCCACAGGGCCAGGACGGGCTCCCGGTCCGGCCAGGAACGGCGGGCCATCACCCGTGGCGCCACCGCCGCGGCCAAACCGCCCAGCACAACAAGGGTGAGCGAGATCAGCATGGCCCCAGCCTACGACCGCCCGCGGCGGCCCCGGCGCCCTGCCCGGGCCGCCGCGGTTGCGCGGATCACATGGTCAGCAGCATGGCGAGCATGCCGAGGGAGAGGGAGGTCCGGCAGGCGGCCGTGACCCCGGAGGTCGCGCAGGGCGCGTCCCCCGGGCTCCCGCGGGGCGAGCCCTGTGCGGTGGCCGGGACCAGCCGGGGGCCGCTGCGCACCAGGTGAACCGCGTAGTACGCCAGAAGTGCCCAGGTGATCACCGGGACGCCCAGTCCGTTGCCGTGTGCCGCGTGTGCCCCCGTGGCCGACGCCATCGACAGCGCCATGTACACCATGGCAAGCGCCTCGGTCGTGTGGTGGGCGCGGTGGCCGCGCGGCAGCCCCGGCAGCGGCCACAGAGCCAGTCCGGCGAACAGGACGGCCAGGGTCTCCGGTGGCGGCGCGGGCACACCGGAGGGGAGTGCCATCAGGGCCATGCCCAGCCCCATGGCGCCGTCCGCCGTCCGCTGTCGCGGTGCGTCTTTGTGCCGGGCGTGCAGCAGGCAGAACGCGCCGGTCGCTCCGCACCCCGCCGCTGTCATCCAGCTCACCAGTGCCGGCCCTTCCATGCCCCTCCCGGCTTCGCCGCCCGCCGCCGTCCGCTGTGCGGGAGGATGCCCGGCAGGGGCCGGGCCACGGGAGCGCACGGAGGCAGAACGGGCGCACCGCGGGCGCGTCCGGGTCAGTCCGCGGCGGCGGCCCGCGCGATCTCCGGCAGATCGGTGACGACTCCGTCCAGCCCCAGCTCCCTGGCGCGCGCCAGGTCCTCGGAGGAGTTCACCGTCCAGGCGATGACCTGCAGCTCCAGTGCGCGGCACCGGGCCACCACGCCGGCATCCAGCCGGGCCAGCTCGGCGGACACCAGACCCGCGCCCAGCTCGCGGGCACGCTCGGGGGCCAGTGCGGTGGAGCGGCCGGTGACGAGGCCGACCGGAAGAGCGGGGAGCCGTTCCCGGGTGGCGCGCAGGGCCTCGTCGTGGAAGGAGATGACGGTGATCCGGTCGTGCAGACCGCGGCGCTGGATGAGACCGGCCAGTACGCCGGCCGCGTCGCGGTCCTTGATCTCCGCCTGGATCGGGGACGAGACGGAGTCGATGACCTCCTCCAGGACCGGCACGCGCTCGCCCCCGCCCGCGTCCAGCCCGCGCAGCTCGGCGAGGGTCATGTCGCGCACGGCGCCGTAGCCGTCGGTGGTGCGGTCCACCTTGGCGTCGTGCATCACCACCAGTGCACCGTCCTTGCTCAGGTGGAGGTCGAGTTCGAGCACGTCCAGTCCGGCGCGTTCGGCTCGGCGGAAGGAGCGCAGGGTGTTCTCCGGCTCGACACCCATCAGTCCCCGGTGTCCGACGGTCAGCAGTGGCATGACGCCAGACCCTAGCGTCCTCCGGTGACCGCCGGCTGAACGCCTGCTTGCTTCGCGGGAACCTGGGAAGAAGTCGAACTCCGAAGCGGCGTGCCGAAGAAATTGCACTCAAAGGGGGTGTGCGCAGCAAGATCTCCTGTCGCCCCGCTTGCCGGTACTGCATCGCCCGGATAGCGTACGAGTACGCGAGATTTTTCTGTGAAGGATGGGTCATGACGGAAACTTTGGTTCCCGCCGCCACTTCGAGCGGCGGATCATCTGCCGCTCGGGTGGTCGATCAGCCCGCGTGGGCCCGGCTCAAGGGCGCGGTGGAGGTCATCCGCACGGCCCAGTCCGCGGACGGCTCGGTCGACTTCTCGGCCGAGGGGGCACCCTCCCGCACGGAACTCCTCCGCGAAGTGGAGCGTGTGGCGGCCGCGGTGCGGGAGCTGTCCCCGCTGCTGCCGCACGACGCGGACTACCACCACGCCCTGGTCGCGGACCTGCGCCGCTGGGCCGAGGACGGTTTCGGTGTGCCGGACTTCCTCGACTCCCTGATGGCCTTCCGCCCGGCCGAGCAGCGGACGGACGGCCGCTGCCACCTCGTGGTCTTTCCGATGTACACCCAGAACGGAAACCCCGACCGGAACCTGGAAGCGGTCGTGGTGCGGGTGGTGTGGCCCCGGTGGCTGGCCGAACTGGAGCGCACCCGGTACGACAACCCGCTCTTCCTCGGCATCACCTTCGAGGACTTCACCGCGGGGTACGACACCAACTCGGCGGTGCTCTTCCCGGAGACCGTGTCGGTGCGCGAGGTGCCCGAGCGCTTCTCCTGGGGCGCGATCTTCTGCGACCGTGAGGCGGCCCGCTTCCGCCGGGTGATCGGCGCCGCCGCGGACGTCACGGGTCTGGAGCTCCCCGAGGAGGCCCGGGGTCTGCTGCACGACCAGGACCGCTGCCAGCAGACGTTCGTGCTGTGGGACATGATCCACGACCGCACGCACAGCCACGGCGATCTGCCCTTCGACCCCTTCATGATCAAGCAGCGGCAGCCGTTCTGGATGTACGGGCTGGAGGAGCTGCGCTGTGACCTCACCGCCTTCCACGAGGCGGTACGGCTGGAGGCCGACGGTCTGGAACAGGGCCGGGACGTCCAGTACGCCGTCCTGCTGGACCGGATGTTCCGCTTCCCGGTCACCGGCGAGCGCAACCGCAACTACGACGGGCTCGGCGGCCAGCTGCTCTTCGCCTACCTCCACCAGCACGACGCGCTGCGCTGGCGGGACAACAAGCTGAGCGTGGACTGGCAGCGTGCCCGCGAGGTGACGGGGCAGCTCCGCGAGGAGATCGAGACGCTCTACCGCCAGGGCATCGACCGGCCCAAGCTCGTGCACTGGTTCGCGGCCTACGAACTGGTGTCCCGTCACCTTGCCCCGCACCCCGGATCCACCTGGGCGAAGGGCCCCGAGGCTCTCGACCTCACGTTGCCGCCGCGCAAGCTGGTGGACGAGGTGCTCCCGGACGAGTTCCCCCTCAGCCTCTTCTACGAGGCACTGGCGAAGAAGCTCCGCAAGGTGATCGAATCCACCAGAGGGATCACCGCGGACAGCACCGCGGCGGCGGCCTGAGAGCAGCTCGGACGCCCGGCCCCGGACACCTGTCCGGGGCCGGGGCGCGCCCGGCCGGCTCTCGCACGGCATCATGGGACCAGGAGGAGGCAGGAGCATGAGTACGCAGCATGCCGGTGACGCGGAGAGCGGCCGGCTCGAGGGCGCGGTGGTCGCGGTGGCCGGAGCCGGAGGGCCCGCGGGCCACGCCGCGCTGCTGCGGCTGGCAGAGGCCGGAGCGGTCGTGGTGGCCGCCGACGCGGATGCGGAACGGCTGGCGCAGGGTGTGGACGCCGCGCGGTACGCGCACGGCGGGGCCACGGTCACGGGCGACACCGTGGACCTGCTGGACCCCGCGGCCACCCGGGAGTGGGCTGCCCGGACGGAGCGGGAGTTCGGCCGGGTGGACGGCCTGGTCCACCTGGTGGGCGGGTGGCGGGGCTCTCGCTCCTTCGCCGAGACCGACCTGGGGGACTGGTCGGTCCTGCACGACCTGCTGGTGCGCACCGTCCAGCACACCTCACTGGCATTCGCCCCCGCCCTCAGCCGCAGCGGCAACGGCAGATACCTGCTGATCAGCGCTGCCGGGGCGAGCCGCCCGACCGCGGGGAACGCCGCCTACGCCGCGGCCAAGGCAGCCGCCGAGGCGTGGACGCTGGCCATGGCCGACAGCTTCCGCAAGGAAGCCGGAGATGCCGGGCCGCGGGCCGCGGCCGCCATCCTCGTGATCAAGGCGCTGGTGCACGACGCGATGCGCGCCCAGCGCCCGGACGCCGCCTTCGCGGGCTTCACGGACGTCCGTGACCTGGCCGAGGCGATCTGCGGAACCTGGAACAAGCCGACCGAGGAAGTGAACGGACACCGCCTGTGGCTCACACCCCAGCCGTAGCGACCGGCGCCAGGCGCCGCCACGACCCCGCCGCCCGGGGCTTCGCCAGTGACAACTACGCCGGTGCACACCCGGAGATCCTGGCGGCGCTCGCCCTGGCCAATGGCGGGCACCAGCCCGCCTATGGCGGCGATGCCTACACGGCACACCTGCAGCACCTCATACGCAGTCACTTCGGTGCCCGCGCGGAGGCCTTTCCGGTGTTCAACGGGACGGGGGCCAATGTCGTGGCCCTGCAGGCCCTCACCGACCGCTGGGGCGCGGTCGTCACCGCCGATACCGCGCACGTGCACGTCGACGAGTGCGGGGCGCCGGAACGTATGGGCGGGCTGAAGCTCCTCACCGTTCCGACCGAGGACGGAAAGCTCACCCCCGAGCTCATCGACCGCGAGGCGTACGGCTGGGACGACGAACACCGGGCGATGCCGCAGGTGGTCTCGATCACCCAGAACACCGAACTGGGAACCGTCTACACACCGGACGAGATCAGGGCGCTGTGCGACCACGCGCACGAGCGCGGCATGCGCGTCCATCTCGACGGCGCCCGCATCGCCAACGCCGCGGCCTCCCTGGATGTCCCCATGCGGGCGTTCACCAATGTGGCGGGTGTGGACGTGCTGTCCTTCGGCGGCACCAAGAACGGCATGCTCTACGGCGAGGCTGTCGTGGTGCTGAACCCTGACGCCGTCCGGGGGATGAAGCACCTGCGGAAGATGTCCATGCAGCTGGCCTCCAAGATGCGGTTCGTCTCCGTGCAACTGGAGGCCCTCCTGTCCGGGGACCTGTGGCTGCGCAGCGCGCGCCACGCCAACACCATGGCACGCCGGCTGGCAGAGGGGGCCGGGGCGGTGGAGGGCGTGCAGATCCTGCACCCGGTGCAGGCCAACGCGGTCTTCGCCCGGCTTCCGAAGGAGGCGGGGGAGCGCCTGCAGAAGCGCTACCCGTTCTACTTCTGGGACGAGGCGGCCGCCGAGGTCCGCTGGATGTGTTCGTTCGACACGACCGAGGCGGACGTCGACGGCTTCGTCGCCGCGCTGCGTGAGGAGATGGCCGGCTGACCCGCGGGAACTACACCGCGGGGGCCGGGGGCGCCGTACCGCCGAGGTGGGCGGGCAGCCACCAGGCGTCCTCGGGGCCCTTCGGCTTGTCCGGGTAGGCGCGCTGAGCCGCCTCCAGGAGGTCCTGCATCCGCTCCCGCAGCCGGCTCGTGAGCGTGGCGGCGGACTCCTGGGGGTCGGCGGGCATCGGCTCGCCGACCCGCACGGTGATCGGGAAGTGATTGCGCCCGAAGTTCCTCTTGTGCCCCTTCGTCCACAGCCGCTGGGTGCCCCACAGCGCCACGGGCAGCAGCGGGACACCGGCCTCCTGCGCCATCCGGGCGGCGCCGGTCTTGAACTTCTTGAGGGTGAAGGACTGGGAGATCGTCGCCTCGGGGAAGACGCCGATGATCTCCCCCGAACGCAGCGAGGTCAGCGCGTGCCGGAAGGCGTCCTCGCCCTGGGCGCGGTCCACCGGAATGTGCTTCATGGCGCGCATCAGGGGCCCCGACACCTTGTGCCGGAAGACCGACTCCTTTGCCATGAAGCGCACCAGCCGCTTCGCGGGACGGGCGGTGAGGCCGGCGAAGACGAAGTCGAGGTAACCGATGTGGTTGCTGACCAGCACGGCACCGCCGGTCCGCGGGATGTGCTCGGTGCCGGCGATGTCGAACCGGAGGTCCAGCACCTTGAACAGGGTGCGGGCCGCTCCGATGACCGGCGGGTACACAAGCTCTGCCATACGGGGGGACTCTCTTCCTTCTGCTTCATGCGTCGGCCGGGGACTGGGCTGCCCGGCCGAGGCTTCCCGAACCTACGTCACCGTAACTTCCCGCGCCTGCGCATCGTGCCCCAAAGCGCCGTCGGCGGCTACCCCCGGGCGCGGTGTCCGGGGAGATCCTCGTCACGCCGCACGGGCTCCACGCGCCGGCATCCCCGGGAGCCCGCCCCGGAGGCGGGCACGTACCCTGGCGGGACGGGCCCGCCCTTCGCGCCCCGGCCGGACCTGCTACCCGCTGCCGGCGCGGACATCCGCTCGGCGCGGAGTAGGGAAGCTCACAGTGCGGGGAGCCCCGGGCCAGGGAATAGACTGGGTGTACTGACGAGTAACACGTCGGGCGGGCCCGCCGCGCGCTGCCGCCCGGAGCCAGCTGGTCAGGCCGCATATGCTGCCTGAGCAAGGCAGCCGAGTCATGGACCGATAGCAGTAGGAGAGCCGGCGTGAGCCTGAGGATCGTTGTCTGTGTGAAGTACGTACCCGACGCCACCGGCGACCGGCAGTTCGCCGATGACCTGACGACCGACCGGGACGCCGTGGACGGGCTGCTGTCGGAGCTCGACGAGTACGCCGTCGAGCAGGCGCTGCAGATCGCCGAGAATGCCGACGACGCCGAGGTCACCGTGGTGACCGTGGGCCCGGAGGACGCCAACGACGCGCTGCGCAAGGCGCTGTCGATGGGGGCCGACAAGGCCGTGCACGTGGAGGACGACGACCTGCACGGCACCGACGCGGTGGGCACCTCGCTGGTGCTGGCCAAGGCCGTCGAGCACGTGGGCTACGACCTGGTGGTCTGCGGCATGGCCTCCACCGACGGCGTCATGGGGGTGCTCCCGGCGATGCTGGCCGAGCGGCTGGGTGTGCCTCAGGTCACCCTGCTCTCCGAGCTCTCCGTCGCCGACGGAACCGTCAGCGGCCGCCGCGACGGCGACACCGCCTCCGAGCAGCTGCAGGCCGCGCTGCCCGCCGTGATCTCGGTCACCGACCAGTCCGGCGAGGCGCGCTATCCCTCCTTCAAGGGGATCATGGCCGCGAAGAAGAAGCCGGTGGAGTCGCTGGACCTGGACGACCTGGGCATCGACGCCGAGGAGGTCGGCCTGGAGGGCGCCTGGACCGCGGTCGAGGACGCCACCAAGCGCCCCCCGCGCACCGCGGGCGAGATCGTCACGGACGAGGGCGAGGGCGGCAAGCAGCTCGCCGCGTTCCTCGCGGGCCAGAAGTTCATCTGAGGGCCGGCCGGCCCGTCACCCCCAAGCCGTCCTCAACTCTTTCGCAGGAGATCCGATCCCCATGGCTGAAGTCCTTGTCTACGTCGATCACGTGGACGGAACCGTCCGCAAGCCGACCCTGGAGCTGTTGACCCTTGCCCGCCGCCTGGGCGACCCGGTGGCCGTGCACCTGGGCCCCGGGGCCGAGACCGCCGCGCCGGTGCTCGCCGAGTACGGCGCGGTGAAGATCCTGGCGGCCGACGCACCCGAGTTCGCCGACTACCTGGTGGTGCCCAAGGTCGACGGGCTGCAGGCCGCCGCCGGCGCGGTGTCCCCGGCCGCCGTCCTGGTGCCCTCCTCCGCGGAGGGCAAGGAGATCGCCGCCCGCCTCGCGGTCCGGCTGGGCTCGGGCATCATCACCGACGCCGTCGACCTGACCGCCGGCGAGGAGGGGCCGGTCGCGACCCAGTCGGTGTTCGCCGCCTCCTACACCACCCGCTCGCGGGTCAGCCGCGGCGTCCCGGTGATCACGGTCAAGCCGAACGCCACCGCTCCGGAGGCCGCCCCGGTCGACGTGGCCGTCGAGCAGCTCGAGGTCTCCTTCGGCGAGCAGGCGACCGGGACCCGGATCGTCTCCCGGACCCCGCGCGAGTCCACCGGGCGCCCCGACCTGACCGAGGCGGCGATCGTCGTCTCCGGCGGGCGCGGCGTCAACGGCGCGGAGAACTTCCCGCTCATCGAGGCTCTCGCCGACTCGCTCGGCGCAGCGGTCGGCGCGTCCCGCGCCGCCGTGGACGCCGGCTGGTACCCGCACTCCAGCCAGGTGGGCCAGACCGGCAAGACGGTCTCCCCCCAGCTGTACATCGCGGCCGGCATCTCCGGTGCCATCCAGCACCGGGCCGGCATGCAGACCTCGAAGACCATCGTGGCCATCAACAAGGACGCCGAGGCCCCGATCTTCGAACTGGTCGACTACGGCGTCGTCGGCGACCTCTTCGAGGTCGTCCCGGCCCTGACCGAGGAGGTCAAGGCCCGCAAGGGCTGAGCCGGAGCCCCGGTCCTTCCCGCGGCACCCGTCGCCCGCCCTCAGGCGGCTGCGACGGGTGCCGCCCGGCGTACGCGGCGCACCAGCCCGCGGCGCCGGCGCGGTGCGGCACCGGAGGCGGGCAGGGGCCCGGGCTCGCTCCGTGCCAGGCTCGCCAGCCGGTCCGACTCGTGTCCGGGCACCGGCGGCGGGGGGCCGATGCCCAGATCCGGCCGGAGGCCTTCGGCGGTGAGCGCGGCGAGCAGCGAGAAGTGGTCCATGGTGTCCTCCCGGATCATCGTTGGGCAGCGGCGCCGCCCGGCCATCAGCTTCCGGTGCGGACATGACGTCCCCTTTGCCCGTCCGTCACACCCGCGTGGCTCTTTGCCCGCGGACGGTGAACAGGTGATGACGGATCCCCCGAGACGTCCCACGTGGCCGTGAGTCGGCGTCGGTGCCACGGAGTGCCGAACGCGCCTCCGCGAGGCCGACGTCACCGGCTTCACCGGGACCGGGCCGGTCCGCATCGGGGGCTCCGGCGGGGTGGGCCCGGCAGGTACCGCCGAGGGCCGGAGGGCTGGACAAGGGGAGCGGTGCGGGCAAGGCTGCGTGTCCATGGCCACTGATCTTGTCGCCGCCGTGGACATCGGCGGTACGAAAACCGCGGCGGCTCTGGTCGGCCGCGGCGGAGAAATCCTGGAGCGCGTGCAGCGCCCCACTCCGGCCCGTGAGCCCGCCGAGCGGGTTCTCGGGACGGTGACGGACGCGGTCGCGGAACTGGCCGCGGGCCCGCTGTGGCCGCGGGTGACAGCGGTCGGGATCGGGAGCGCCGGTCCGGTGGATGCCCGCGCCGGAACGGTGAGCCCGGTGAACATCCCGCACTGGAGGGACTTCCCTCTGGTGGAGAGGGTGCGCGAGGCCACCGGAGGGCTGCCGGTGACGCTGGTCGGGGACGGCGCGGCGATCGCCGCCGGGGAGCACTGGCGCGGCGCCGCCAGGGGCCGGGACAACGTGCTGTGCATGGTGGTCTCCACCGGGGTCGGCGGCGGGCTGATCCTCGACGGACGGTTGCGCCCGGGGCCGACCGGGAATGCCGGCCACATCGGTCACATCAGTGTGGACCTCGACGGCGACCGGTGCCCCTGCGGAAGCCGCGGCTGCGTCGAGCGCATCGCCAGCGGTACGAACATCGCCCGCTGGGCCCGTGAGGAGGGCTGGCGCCCGGCAGGGGCGGACCGGGACGCCGGAGCCGCGGGGGTGGCGAGGGCGGCTCGCCGGGGGGAGCCCGTCCCGCTTGCCGCCTTCGAACGGTCCGCCCGGGCGCTGGCCGCCGGGATCGCCGCGACCGCGGCACTGGTGGAGATCGAGGCGGTGGTGATCGGCGGCGGGGTGAGCCTGGCGGGCGAGGTGCTGTTCGCGCCGCTGCGCCGGGCTCTGGGGGAGTACGCGACCTTGCCGTTCGTCCGGGGAGTGGAGGTTCTGGTGGCCGGACTCGGTACCGATGCCGGTCTCGTGGGAGCCGCTGCCGCCGGCTGGAGCGAACCGGACACGTTTTCGGTGAGGGGTGCAGCGGGCAACTGACTCACGTGCGGATGGAGGAGGGGGAATTCGTGATCATCTGGCTCAACGGCGCATTCGGCGCCGGGAAATCCACCGCGGCCCGGGAGCTGCTGGACCTGTTGCCGGGCAGCACGCTCTACGATCCGGGGCTGGTGGGCGCCGGGCTGCGGCTGATGCTCACCAAGGAGAGGCTGGCCGAGGTGGACGACTGCCAGGACCTCCCGGCCTGGCGGAGGCTGGTGGTCGACACCGCCGCCGCGCTGCTGGGAGAGATTCCCGGCCCCCTCATCGCTCCCATGACGCTGCTGCGCCAGGAGTACCGGGACGAGATCTTCGGAGGACTCGCCGCCCGCGGTATTCCGGTGCAGCACTTCCTGCTGCATGTGGAAGAAACGTTCCTCCGCGAGCGCATCGATGCCAGGACAGGCTCCGACGGCGAGGCCGTGCGCAGCTGGTGCCTGGCACGCCTGCCGGAGTACACCGCGGCCCTGCCGTGGCTCACGGCGGATGCCTGCACCGTGGAGACGACCCGTCTCACCCCCCGGCAGACCGCCGAGCGGCTGGCGGCCGTCGCCGAGACCGGCGATGCGACGTGCGAGATCGTGCAGACCCCCGCGCCCAGGGCCCAGACCCTGGCCGCCGGGGTCCTGCTCTTCGACGACCGGGACCGGGTGCTGCTGGTGGACCCGACCTACAAACCCGGCTGGGAGTTTCCCGGCGGGGTGGTGGAGGCCGGTGAACCCCCTGCCCGGGCCGCCGTCCGGGAGGTCGCCGAGGAACTCGGGCTCGACCTGGAGCAGGAGCCGGCCCTGCTGATCGTGGACTGGGAGCCGCCGCGGCCGCCGAGAGTGGGAGGTCTGCGGCTGCTCTTCGACGGCGGCCGGCTGGAACGCGAACGGCTGGCGCAGGTCCTGCTGCCCGGCGACGAGCTTCGGGGCTGGCGCTTCGCCCGCGAGGACGAGGCCGCCGGTATGCTCTCGCCGGGCCGGTTCGCCCGGCTGCAGTGGGCGCTGCGTGCCCGGGAGCAGGGCCGGGCCCTCAACCTGGAGGCGGGGGGGCCCGTCGGCTGACCGGCACCCCCGCCGGGTCCCGCCCGCCAGGAGGGCTCAGCGGCGGCTCGCCGAGGCCGCGTACTCGCGCAGGAACAGCGCCTCGGTCACCGCCATCCGCTCCAGTTCCCCCGGGTCGACGCTCTCGTCCACCGCGTGGATCTGCGCGGCGGGGTCGCTCAGTCCGATCAGCAGGATCTCCGCCTCCGGATAGAGCCCGGCCAGCGTGCTGGTCAGCGGGATCGACCCGCCCTGTCCGATGACCTCCATCTCCGCGCCGTCGTAGGCCCGGCGCATCGCGGCCGCCATCGACACGTACGCGGGACTGCCGGTGTCCGCCCGGAACGGCTGGCCCGACCCCACCGGTTCCACGGTCACCCGCGCTCCCCAGGGGGCGCGGGACTCCAGGTGCGCCGCCAGCAGCCGTCCCGCCTCCTCGGCGTCCATGCCCGGCGGCACCCGCAGGCTCACCAGGGCACGGGCGCTCGCCTGCACCGAGGGGGTGGCTCCCACCACCGGCGGGCAGTCGATGCCGAGTACCGTGGCGGCCGGGCGCGCCCAGACCCGGTCGGCCACCGACCCCGACCCCATCAGGCCGACGCCGTCGAGCACCCGGGCGTCCTGCCGGAACTGCTTGTCCGGGTACGCCGTGCCCTCCCAGGTGCCGTCGGCCGGCAGACCGTCCACCGTGGTGGAGCCGTCCGCGGCGTGCAGCGAGCCGAGGATGCGCACCAGGGCCGCCAGTGCGTCGGGCGCGGCACCACCGAACGCCCCCGAGTGCAGGTTGCCCGCCAGGGTGTCCACCCGGACCCGGACGGCTGTCATGCCGCGGAGCACGGCGGTGACCGTCGGCCGGCCCGCCTGGAAGTTGCCCGTGTCACCGATGACAATGGTGTCGGCGGTCAGCAGACCGGGGTGCTGCTCGGCGTACCGTTCCAGGCCCCCGGTGCCCTGTTCCTCGGACCCCTCGGCGATCACCTTGACGCCGACGGGCACTCCGCCGCCCGCCCGCAGGGCCCGCAGCGCCAGCAGGTGCATGATGACGCTGCCCTTGCAGTCCGCGGCGCCGCGGCCGTACCAGCGGCCGTCCCGCTCGGTCAGTTCGAAGGGCGGCGAGGTCCACGCCGCCTCGTCCAGCGGGGGCTGGACGTCGTAGTGCGAGTAGAGAAGCACCGTGGGCGCACCCTCGGGCCCGGGCAGGTGGCCGTAGACCGAGGTCGTCCCGTCAGGGGTGTCCAGCAGGGAGACCTCGGCGAAGCCCTCGGCGCGCAGGGCGGCGGCCACCCAGGCGGCGGCCGCCTCGCACTCCTCGACCGGGAACTGCTCGGGGTCGGCCACCGACCGGAACGCCACCAGCTCCGCGAGCTCCTCGCGGGCCCTGGGCATGAGCGACGCGACGGTGGCGGCGACGGCGGAGGCCTCGGCTGTGTCCTGCATGGAACGCTCCTCGTGGGCGCGGCGTGTCGCACACCTGCGGGCAGGTGCGCGGGAATTCGGGGTGCCGCCGATCATCCCACAACGGGGTTCGCGCCCCCGTCGCGCCGTAGGATGCCGTGCGGTGGCCGAAGGACGAGCAGGCAGCGGGAGCGACAGCACATCGTGAGCAGCGACAGCGGAGCCCGGAACCCCGGGGAGGGCGTGGTGTGGGACGTCGTGGTCGTGGGGGCGGGGCCCGCCGGGGCCTCCGCCGCCCGGGCGGGCGCCGAGGCGGGGNGGCGGGCCGTCGGGTGCTGCTGCTGGAGAAATCCGAGCTGCCGCGCTACAAGACCTGCGGCGGCGGCATCATCGGCCCCTCCCGGGACGCGCTGCCGCCCGGCTTCGAACTCCCGCTGCGGGACCGGGTCCACGCGGTGACCTTCTCGCTGAACGGCAGGATGACCCGCACCCGCCGCTCCCGGCGGATGCTCTTCGGTCTGGTCAACCGTCCCGAGTTCGACCAAGGGCTGGTCGAGGCGGCGGTGCGGGCCGGAGCAGAGGTCCGGACCGGGGCGGCCGTCTCCCGGGTGGAGCAGCACGGTCCGGCGGTGCCGGACCGGCGCACGGTGGCAGTGGTGCTGGCCGGCGGCGAGACGCTGCTGACCCGCGCGGTGGTCGGTGCGGACGGCAGCGCCAGCCGGATAGGAGCCCATGTCGGGGTCCGCGTGGAGCAGGTGGACCTGGGCCTGGAGGCGGAGATTCCCGTCCCGCCGGAGGTCGCCGCCGACTGGTCCGGGCGGGTGCTCATCGACTGGGGGCCGATGCCCGGCTCCTACGGCTGGGTCTTCCCCAAGGGCGACACCCTCACCGTCGGAGTGATCTCCGCCCGTGGTGACGGGGCCGCGACCAAGCGCTATCTGGAGGACTTCACCGGCCGGCTGGGGCTGGCCGGCTTCGAGCCGGCCATCTCCTCGGGCCATCTCACCCGCTGCCGCACCGAGGACTCCCCGCTGTCCCGCGGTCGGGTCCTGGTCTGCGGGGACGCGGCCGGGCTGCTGGAGCCACTGACCCGCGAAGGTATCTCCTTCGCTCTGCGTTCGGGCCGGCTCGCCGGGCAGTGGGCGGTCCGCCTGGCCGAGGCCCCCGACGCGGTGGACGCCCGGCGTCAGGCGCTGAACTACACCTTCGCCATCAAGTCGGGACTGGGCGTGGAGATGGGGGTCGGCCGCCGGATGCTGGCCGCCTTCGCAAGCCGTCCGCGGCTGATGCACACGGCGATGATCGGCTTCCGGCCTGTCTGGTCCGCGTTCACCCAGATCACCCAGGGGTCGAGCACGCTGGCGGGCATCATGCGCACCTCCCCGGCGGCGCGTCGCGCGCTGGCCGCTCTGGAACCCCAGGAACAGCAGCAGAACCCGTCGTGAGACCGCGTCCTCCGGGGTGCTCCGGGACGGGAAGCCGGTGACCGGATTTGTTCACGGGCGTCACAAAGCGAGAATGGCACGGTGACCCACACTCGTAGCAGGCTGGACAGAGGCCGCAACGCCCTCGGACCCGCGCTGGAGCTCGTCCACACCGGCCGGGCGCCCACCCGCGCCGTGCTGACCACCGAGCTCGGGGTGACCCGTGCCACCGCCGGTGCCGTCGCCACCGAACTGGCGACCCTCGGACTGATCACAGTGGACCCGCGCCCGGGGACGGCGACCGGCTCCCAGGGCCGCCCCTCGCACCGGCTGGCCGTCGCCGAGGACGGTCCGGTCGCCCTGGCCGCGCAGGTGCACACCGACGGTTACCGGGCCGCCCTGGTCGGACTCGGCGGTCGCATCGTGGCCACCGCGCCGGCCTGTGAAGCCGTCGACCCGGACCCCGCCCAGGTTCTCGGCGAAGTCGTCGCCGCGGGCGCCGGGCTGCTGAGGGAGACCGGCCGGCGCTGCATCGGCGCCGGTCTCGCGGTGCCCTCCGCGGTGGCCGAACCGGAGGGCACCGCACTGAACCCGCTCCACCTGCCCTGGCCGGCGGGCGCGCCGGTCCGGGAGATCTTCAACCGCTGCCTGACGGAGGCCGGCGTCCCGGTCGAGGGGCACTGCGGAAACGACGTCAATCTCTCCGCGCTGGCCGAGCACCGGCACGGCGCCGGGCAGGGGGCGGCTCACCTGTTGTGCGTGGCCACCGGCCACCGTGGGGTCGGCGGTGCGCTGGTGCTCGACGGCCGCCTGCACACCGGCAGTTCGGGACTGGCACTGGAGGTAGGACACCTGACGGTCGACCCCCAGGGGCGCCCCTGCCACTGCGGCAGCCGCGGCTGCCTGGACGTGGAGACGGATCCGCTGGCCCTGCTGGAGGCGGCCGGCCGCCGGCCCGGGCCGGAAGGCTCGCTGCTGGACCAGGCAGGCGCCCTCATCGGGGCGGAGTACCCGACGGACGACGCGGTGCGCGACGCGACCCGGCAGCTGATCGACCGCCTGGGGCTGGGGCTGGCCGGTCTGGTGAACATCCTCAACCCGGATCGCATCGTTCTCGGCGGCCTGCACCGGGCCCTGCTGCTGGCGGACGCCCCGCGGCTGCGCGCGGTCGTGGCGGAGCGCAGCCTGTGGGGGCGCGGGGGAAGCGTGGCGATCCTGCCGTGCACGCTGGACCACGGCAGCCTGGTCGGGGCGGCCGAACTGGCCTGGCAGCCGGTCCTGGACGATCCGCTGGCCCTGGCCGTGACGGCCGGGTAGCGGCGGCCCGGTGCCGGAGGGCCGGGGGCCCGCGGCCGGTCCGGCTCCGCGCCGGAGACGGGCCCCGGGCCGGCCGGTCGGCCTATCATCGCTGGGTGAGCACTTCGCAGGCACGCCCCGGTTCCCAGGCCACGGCCGTCCCGGCCGCCGGAACGCCGGACGTCGACCGCAGCGATCCGGCCTACCGGCGCTGGCTCAAGGACGCCGTGCGCAAGATCCAGGCGGAGGCCCGGCGCAGCGCCGACACCCACCTGCTGCGGTTCCCGCTGCCCGAGCACTGGGGCATCGACCTCTACCTGAAGGACGAGTCCACCCACCCGACGGGGAGCCTGAAGCACCGGCTGGCCCGCTCGCTGTTCCTCTACGGGCTGTGCAACGGCTGGATCCGGCCGGGGCGGCCGGTCATCGAGGCGTCCAGCGGTTCCACGGCGGTCTCCGAGGCGTACTTCGCCGCGCTGATCGGCGTTCCCTTCATCGCGGTCATGCCGCGCACCACCAGTGCGGAGAAGACCCGGCTCATCGAGTTCCACGGCGGCCGCTGCCATCTGGTGGACGATCCGCACACGGTCTACGAGGTGTCCGCCCGCCTCGCCCGGGAGACCGGCGGGCACTACATGGACCAGTTCACCTATGCCGAGCGGGCGACCGACTGGCGCGGCAACAACAACATCGCCGAGTCCGTCTACGGCCAGCTCCGGCTGGAGCGGTATCCCGAGCCCGCCTGGATCGTGGCCACCGCGGGCACCGGCGGCACGTCCGCCACCATCGCCCGCTACGTCCACTACATGCAGTACGACACCCGGGTGTGTGTCGCCGACCCGGAGAACTCCTGCTTCTTCGACGGCTGGGTGACCTCGGACCCGGACGCGGCCAGCGACTGCGCCTCCCGTATCGAGGGCATCGGACGTCCCCGGATGGAACCGAGCTTCGTGCCCGGTGCGATCGACCGCATGATGAAGGTTCCCGACGCCGCCAGTGTGGCCGCCGCGCGGGCGCTGGAGCAGGCCATCGGCCGGAAGGCGGGCGGCTCCACCGGCACCGGGCTGTGGAGCGCGCTGAAGATCGTGGCGGAGATGGTGGCCGAGGGCCGGACCGGTTCGGTCGTCACTCTGCTGTGCGATTCCGGGGACCGCTACCTCGACAAGTACTACTCGGACGCCTGGCTGGCCGGTCAGGGGCTGGACATCACCCCGCACGCGGCCGTGATCGACGGCTTTCTGGCCACCGGCCGCTGGGCCGCCTGACCGCCGCCGCGGCCGGGTCAGCCCGCGGACGCCGGGGCGACGATGAGCTCGGGGACCAGCTCGGCCAGCTGCTGCCGGGCGGACGCGGGCAGGCCCCCGTCCGTCACCAGGGTGTCCGCCTCCTCCAGTGAGGCGAAGGAACTCAGCCCCGTCTTGCCCCACTTGGTGTGATCGGCGACGACAACCAGCCGTCGCGCCGAGCGGATGAAGTGCCGGTTGGTCTCCGCCTCGGCAAGGTTCGGCGTCGAGAGCCCGGCCTCCACCGAGATGCCGTGCGCCCCCAGAAAGAGCAGGTCGAAGTGGAGGGAGGAAATCGCCGCGTCGGCCACCGGGCCCACCAGGGCGTCCGACGGGGTCCGCACCCCGCCGGTGAGCACCACCGTCGTGCCTCCCGCGGCGGGCTCCGGGCCGGCCGCAGCGGTGTGGAACACGTCCGCCACCCGCACCGAGTTGGTGACGACGGTCAGCCCCGGTACTTCCAGCAGCCGCCGTGCCACGGCGAAGGTGGTCGTGCCGCCGGAGAGGGCCACCGCGCTCCCCGGGGAGGCGAGCGCGGCGGCCGCCGCAGCGATGTCGTTCTTCGCGGACGTTTCCAGCCCCGACTTCGCCTCGAAGCCCGGTTCGTGCGTCAGCCCTTCGGAAACCGGCACCGCTCCGCCGTGCACCTTCTGCAGCGCGCCCTCGCGGGCCAGTACGTCCAGGTCGCGGCGCACCGTCATGTCCGAGACCTGCAGCAGCCTGGTGAGTTCGCTGACCCGCGCCCCGCCCCGTCTGCGGACCTCGTCCAGGATGAGCGCGCGCCGCTGTCCCGCCAGCAGATTCTGATTGTCGCTCACCGGGAGGTCCGTCCTTTCGACCTGCGATCATCCGTGCGCGCCATCCTCGCACGGCGTTGCCACCCGGAGCAGGGCCTGTCACGATTCGGCTACTCTCCGCCGCATCGGCCCTGCCGGACGGGGGAAACGGGCAATCGCAGGGAAGGATGCGGGCAGCGGGCGCGCGAGGCGGCCTGTGAGGCGTGGGGACCCGGGGAGGCGCAGCCCATGACGGCAGGAAGCACGAGCACACCGCGGGAGCCGGACCCCAGGACCGCGGAGGGGACGGAAGCGACCGCGGAGCCCGCCATGGAACTCCTCGTGCACGGGGTGGGTGGTGCGACACCGCAGGACATGCTGGAGGATCCGCGCACGGTCCGGGTGACCGGCGACGGTACCGCCGGCATCCGCCGGCGCACCGATGACGCCCCGGACCGTCCCCTCGACGAACGGCGACCGGTGCGGGAGGCCTACTCCTGGTCCAACCTCACCTCCGGCAACGGCGCGCGCGCCTTATGGCTGCTGCTCCTGCCCTTCATGATCGCCAACGTGGCGCACTGGATGCGGCCCGCGGCCCGCGGTCGCCGGCGTGCCCATGAGCTCTTCGACAGGCTGGTGCGGCTGATCGCCCTCTCGCTCACCGTGCTGCTCGTCTCGGGTGCCTGTGCGGTCTCCCTCGACCTGGTCGCCTGGCAGTGCGGCGGAGATCCCGCGTGTGCGCGGAACACTTCCTGGCTGGCGTTCATGGCCGCCGAGGAGGGCGGATGGGAGCACCCGGGGCGCCGGATGGTGCTGGCGGCCGTGCTGCCGGTGTCCTTGACCATGCTGCTGTTCTGGCTCTCCCGGCGCACCTGGAGCGCGTACGAGTCGGCCTCCCCGCCGGTCCGTGCCCGGACCGGGGAGCAGGCCTCCGCGCTGCTCAGCCTGCCCGGCTTCTGGTACGGACGGGGCATCGTCTCCAGGCTCCGTGCCGCGCACACCGCGGCCGGTCTGCTCACCGTGACGGTCGCTCTGCTCACCGCCGCCGGACCCCACGACCGGGAGGCCGGCGGGCCGGTGCCGGCCCTCCTCGGCGGTCTGCTGACCGGGCTGGCCGCCGCCGGCGGCCTGGCCGTGATCGTCCTGGTCACCCGGCACGGGAGGACCGAGACCGAGATGGACGAGAAGCCCGTCCCCCGCCCGGTGCGTCTGCTGCCGTGGGGGGCCGGTGGGCTGCTGGTGCTCTCCGCGGTGTACGCCGCCTGGGAGCGGCCAGGCTGGGAGAGTTCCGGACAGCTCCCGGCAGGCTGGATCTTTCCGTTCATCAGCGTGCTCCAGGGTGTGCTGGTGGTGGTCCTGGCCCTGACGGCGCACCGGATGCACCGCTCGGTTCCCGCCGGCGAGCGCGGGGCACTCGCCGGGCTCGGCGGGGCGGCCGTGGCGTTGCTCGGCTGCGCGCTGGGCGGCGTGCTGACCGGCGGCGTCGTACAGCGCTTCGCCGACTGGCTCGCCCCCGGGGCGGTGGCCGGCGGGCTCGACGGCCCCATACCCGGTCCGCCGCTGCTACTGAGCTGGCAGGCGGCGGCGCTGCCCTCGCTGCTGGGGGTGGCGCTGGTGGCCGGACTGCTGGCGGCCGTCGGGGTGTACCGCCGGAGCCGGAAGCGGGCGCCGCTGGTACCGGACGCCTACCCGGACGAGAACTGCGAGCCCCACCCGGAACGCAGCATCCGGATCGCCTCGGCGGTCGAACGGGCGGCGCTCACCGACGCCGCACCCCGGCTTGTCGGGTGGATGACCGCCGTGGCGCTCGTGCTCGGGGTGGTGGCGGTGACCGGTTCCCAGCTGACCGGGAGGACACCGGGGGCGGCGGCCGAGCAGGCCCCCGCGCTGCTGGCAGCCTACGCGGACGTCTCCCAGGCGCTCGGCTCGTGGCTCATGGGGATAGGTGTGGTGGTGATGGTGGCGATGGGACGCCGGGCCTACCGGGACGCCTCCGCCCGCCGCACCATCGGCATCATCTGGGACGTCGGGACGTTCTGGCCGCGGGCCGCGCATCCCTTCGCTCCGCCGTGCTATGCCGAGCGTGCCGTGCCCGACCTCTCCTGGCGGATGGGCACCTGGGTCGACGCCACCGGCGGCCGGGTGGTGATCTCCGGTCACTCCCAGGGGAGCGTGCTCGCCGCGGCAGCCGTCTGGCAGCTGGACGCGCCCACCCGCTCGCGGATCGCCCTGCTCACCTACGGGTCCCCGCTCGAGCGGCTCTACAGCCGTTGGTTCCCGGCCTACTTCGGTCCACGGGCGCTCGCCTCGCTGCACCGGGACGTGCCCTGCTGGCGGAACCTGTGGCGGGCGACGGATCCCATCGGCGGTCCGGTCGGGGTGGGCGGCGGCAGCGGTGTTCCCCCGGTCGACCGGGAGCCGCTGCGCGACCCCCTGAACTACGGCCGCAACCTGATGCGCCCGCTCCCCGAGCCGATCCTGGGCCATGGCGGGTACACCTCGGACCCCGCCTACGAGGAGGAGCGGGCGGCACTGCTGCGGCGCCTGGCGCGCGGCGGGGTGCCGGTCCCCGGGCAGGCCGGGCCGGCAGGCGGGGGACCCGCCGCGGTGAATCACCCGCAGCCGGGCAGATCCTCGGCATAGAGCAGGGTGAGCTCGGCCGTGCTGGGCTCCGAAAGCTGCGCCACGCGGCCCGCGTGCCGCTCCACCATCGATTCGAATGTCTGGCGCGCGGTGCGCCCGTTGCCGAACGCCGGGCCCTTCGGCAGGTCGGCGAAGTGCTTCAGCAGCGCTTCCCGCGCACCGTCGGCGAGGTCGTACTCGTGCTCGCGCGCCTGCTGCTCCACGATGCTGAGCAGCTCCTCGGGGGAGTAGTCGCCGAAGGAGATGGTGCGGGAGAACCGCGAGGCGACTCCGGGGTTCACCGCCAGGAAGCGTTCCATCTCCGCGGTGTAACCGGCGACGATGACCACGACCTCGTCCCGGTGGTCCTCCATCAGCTTCACCAGGGTGTCGATGGCCTCCCGCCCGAAGTCCCGGCCGGCGTCCTCGGGGGAGAGCGCGTACGCCTCGTCGATGAACAGCACCCCGCCCCGTGCCCGGTCGAAGGCCTCCTGGGTGCGGATCGCGGTCGAGCCGATGTGCTCGCCGACCAGGTCGACGCGGGAGACCTCCACCAGGTGGCCCTTCTCCAGGACATCGAGTGAGGCGAGGATCTCCCCGTACAGACGGGCGACCGTGGTCTTCCCGGTGCCGGGGGAGCCGGTGAACACCAGATGGCGGCGGACCGAGGCCGCCTTGAGACCGGCCTCCAGACGCCGCCGGCCCACCTCGATCATGTCGATGAGGGCGCGCACCTCCCGCTTCACGCTCGTCAGTCCCACCAGGGACTCCAGTTCGGCCAGCACGTCGGTGGCCGGACGGCGGCCCCGGCCGCCTTCCTCCGGCTCCGCCGTGTCCGCCGGTTGTTCCCGGCCGGCGGGGGCCGGGGCGGGCGGAAGGACCGCCGCCGCGGGACGAGCGCCCAGCAGCCCCGCGGGTGCGGCCGGCGCCGGGACGGCGGCCGTGGCCGGCGCCGCCTTCACCGCGGTCCGGGCACCGGGCGGAACACTCTCGTCGCTGCGGCAGTCCGTCAGCACCGGGCTGTCCTCGGTGAACACGTATCCGCCGCGGGCGCAGCGCTCGGTGCGGCAGCGGGTCAGTTCACTGCGGCATCCGTCGATGATGTGGAAGCCGTAGCCGCGTGACCCGCTCACCCGGCAGTCGGTGAAGGTGCCGCGTCCGCGGGCCGACACGTACACGCCCGCCTCGCCCGGATCGCTGACCGTGCAGCCGGTGACCGACGGGTCGGCCTCCTTGGCGACGATGATCCCGGTGGTGGTGTCCTCGATGGTGCAGCCGGTCACCGTGCCACCGCTGCCCGGGTCGCGGAACCAGGCGCCGGTCCCCGCCTCCTTGATGCGGGAGGAGTCCAGCCGTACGGCCGCTCCGTCGCTGACGGACACCGCCGAGCCGCGGACCTGGCTGATCTCGCTGTCCACGACGTCGGCACGGGAGCCGGAGTCCAGCACGAACAGCGCGTCGGGCACGTGGTGCACGCGGCAGTCGTCGAGGACCGCGGTGGCTCCGTCGCTGACCCAGACGGCGGGGTAGCCCCCGGTGCTTTCGTGGATCTCGCAGTGATGTGCGTCCGCGTGCGTCCCCGGGTCCCAGACGGACAGCCCGTTGCGCCCGAAGCGGTGCACGGTGCAGCGCACCAGGGTCAGAACCGAACGGGACCGCAGGTCCAGGGCGTTCTCGGGAATGTCGAGCAGCCGGCTGTCGGTGAGGGTGAGCACCGCGTCGGTGTCGAGGGTGACGCCGTCGCCCGTGGTGGCGCTGATCCGGCAGTCGGTGAGGTGGGCGACTGCCCGGTCGGTGAGCCGCACCCCGGTGCCCTTGACGTCCTGGATGGAGCAGTCCAGCGCGTCGACGGAACCGCCGTCGCCGGTGACGGACAGCCCCGAGCCCTGGGCGTGCCGGACCCGGCAGCGCTCCAGACGCAGATGGGCGGGGCCGCTCACGGCGATGCCGGGCCGGCCGGACGCGGTCACCTCGCAGTCCTCGAAGAGGGCGCCCGCGCCTCCGGCCACCGCGATGCCCTGTCCGGCGGGATTGTCGACGGTGCAGCCGCGCACGGTGGGACGGGCACCTCCCCGCACCTCGAAGCCGGAAGCGGAGGAGGTGTGCACATCGAGCCCCGAGAGCTCGGGGGTGCCGCCCTCGATGAGAACCGCGGGGGCCGTGCTGTCCTGTCCCTCCAGCCGTACATCCCGCACGGTCGCGGAGCCGCGCACGGTCAAGGGGACGCCGTCGGGTGGTGCGATACGGGCCGGACCGTCCGCGGAGCCGCCCGGGCCGCGCAGCACGACGCCCTGCTCGATGACCACGTTCTCCCGGTAGATCCCCGGTGCGAGCGTCAGGGTGTCGCCGTCCGTGGCCACGGCGAGGGCCTCGCCGACCGTGCTGTAGACGGCGGTCCGGCGCCGCCAGCGCGATGTTCCGGAGTACGTCACCTGCACCGAGCCCTCTGCCATGGACGGTCGTGCCCCAAACCTCGTGCGTCGAACTGCGTGTGATCACGCGAACTGGAGGCACCACCGTAGCGTGCTGCGGGCACATGGGATGACCGGATCGGCGGGGGTTTCCACCCGCCCGAAGCATCCGGCGGCACTCCCGTTCACGCCCGCGCGCGGCGGACGACTCCCGTTCCACCCGTTGCCCGGGCAGTGCGAAACGGGTCTTCGCCGGAACACCTGATGACCTCCTTCCCGCGGTGTGTTCCGGAGGGCTTCGTCAGTAGCTGTGGTTCGGGTAGGGCTGCTGCTGGTACGGGTCCGGGTAGGGGTACTGACTGGGGATCTGACGGGGCGGCGCCGGCCGCGGGGCCGCCGGGCGCATCTGCGAGGGCGCCGGGGCGGGCGGTGCCGGTGCCGGGTGGGGCCGCGGGGCGCCCGCCTGCTGGGGCACGTAGGGCGCCGGGGGCTGGGGCGCCGGATAGGGCTGACGGGCGGGGGGCTGCTGGGCGGGGTAGCCCTGGTGCGCGGGCTGGCCGTAGGGGGCGGGCCGCTCCGGTGCCTGGTACGACGAAGGGGCCGCGGGCAGGGCCGGCAGAGCGGGGGGCAGCGCCGGCTGGGCGGGCGTGTGCTGGTGAAACGGATCGTAGGCCGACGGGACGCGGATCGGCGCGATCTGGGGAGTGCCGCGCTCGGCGACCAGACTGTCGTAGATAGGGGTGTCCGGGAAGGGCGGTGGCGAGTGGTAACCACCGGAATAGGAGTAGGAGCCGCGAGGGGAGGTCATACTCCATAAGTTAAGCCCACGATGTGCTGATTGGGGAGTCAGATCAGCGGGTCATTTCAGGCGGTCCGGCCGATCCTGGTGGAACAATACGGAGTAAATCCGAAAAAGGGGACAACATCCCGCCACATGATGTTGTATTGGGGAGGCCTGGAGGAACGGATTGATCAAAGTGGCATAGTGAGTGGGCTCGTTGAGCCGAGCAGCCACCGAAGCCCGATCAGGGGGAGGACCTCATCATGCTCAAAGGTGCGAACGTGCCGGTGCTCGCACGTGCCGTCCGTGTCGAGATCGGGTGGGGCACCGGCCCGGGTGTGCCCGATGTCGACGCCTCGGCCCTGCTGCTGAGCGGCGGCCGTGTGCGCTCCGACGACGACTTCGTCTTCTACAACCAGCCGCGGCACGTCTCGGGGGCGGTGCGGCACGAGGGCAAGGCCCCCGGACAGTCCGCGGTGACCGACTCGCTCGGGGTGGAGCTTGCGGGCCTGGAACCCGGTGTCGAGACGGTGGCCCTGGTGGCCTCGGCCGACGGCGGAGCCTTCGGCCAGGTACCCGGCCTGCACATCCGGTTGCTCGACGCGGACACCGGGGCCGAAGTCGCGCGTTTCGACAGCCAGGACGCGACAACGGAGACCGCCTTCGTGCTGGGGGAGCTGTACCGCCGGCAGGGCGGATGGAAGTTCCGGGCCGTCGGCCAGGGCTACTCCGACGGCCTGGCCGGTCTCGCCACGGACTTCGGCATCAGTGTGGACGACGCACCGGCCGCGCCCGCGCCCCCGGCAGCCGCGCCCGCACCCCCGGCCGTGTCACCCGCGCCTGCCGCCCCGGTGCGGCTGAGCAAGGTCACCCTCACCAAGGAGGCCCCCGCTGTTTCCCTGGCGAAGCAGGGCGGGACCTCCGGCTTCATGCGCGTCAATCTCAACTGGCAGGAGCGACAGCAGGAGTCGATGGGCTGGGCGAAGCGCCTGAGCAAGGCTGTCTCCGGTCCCGTGGACCTCGACCTGTGCGCGCTCTTCGAGCTGGCGGACGGCCGCAAGGGCGTCATCCAGGCGCTGGGCAACGCCTTCGGCTCGGTGCACCAGCCGCCGTACATCCACCTGGACGGGGACGACCGCACCGGCGCCGTCTCCACCGGTGAGAACCTCACGATCAACCTCGACCACGTGCGGGACCTGCGGCGCGTCCTGATCTTCGTGACGGTCTACGAGGGAGCCAGCAGCTTCCAGGACCTGGACGCGACGGTCACCCTCCAGCCCGAGAACGGGGCCGCGGTGGACTTCTCGCTGGACGAGTGCACCGTCCCTTCCCCGGTGTGTGCCCTGGCACTGCTCACCAACGAGGGCGGGGAACTGGTGGTGCGCCGCGAGGCCAGGTACCTCGTGCCCGAGCGGGGCGTCAGCCCTCAGCGCACCGTCGACCAGGCCTATGGCTGGGGCATGCAGTGGACGCCCGGAAGCAAGTGACCGGCGGCCGGGTCCCGGCACGGCGGTGGCCGGGCGCCCGCGTACCCTTGCTCCCGTGAAGATCGCACTGGTCGACTCCGGCATCGGACTGCTCGCCGCAGCCGCCGCGGTTCGGCGGCTGCGGGCGGACGCGTCGCTCGTGCTCTCGAGCGACCCCGCCGGCATGCCCTGGGGTCCGCGCAGTCCTCAGGACATCACCGCCCGGGCGCTGAGCTGCGCCCGGGCGGCGGCTGCCGAGCGGCCCGACGCCCTGATCGTTGCCTGCAACACCGCCTCGGTGCACGCTCTGCCCGCCCTGCGCGCCGAACTGGAACCGCGGGTGCCGGTGGTCGGAACGGTGCCCGCGGTCAAGCCGGCTGCTGCGGGCGGCGGCCCGCTGGCCGTCTGGGCCACCCCGGCCACCACCGGCAGCCCGTACCAGCGGCGGCTGATCCGGGATTTCGCCGCGGGCGTCACAGCCGTCGAGGTGCCCTGCCAGGGGCTGGACGACGCCGTCGAGCGGGCCGACGAGGCCGCGGTGACCGAGGCGGTCCGCGCCGCTGCCGCCCTCACCCCCCCGGACACCCGCGCGGTGGTTCTCGGCTGTACCCACTACGAGCTGGTCGCCGACCTGATCCGGGCGCACCTGGAACCGGTCACCGGCGGTCCGCTCGCCCTGCACGGCTCCGCCGGAGCCGTCGCCGCCCAGGCACTGCGCAGACTGGGCACCGCTCCGGTGTCCGGAGCGGACCCGCGGGCCGCCGGCCCGCGCGACCTCGTGGTGCTCGCCGGCGGCAGGCCGGCGTCCCTGCCGGCCGCGGCCGACGGCTATGCCGAGGGCCGGCTGCTCCGGCCCGGTATCACCACGGTCTGAGGCGCGGGCGCGCCGGGCCGGCGCCCCGGCCTGTGGCAGCCCGCCCTGAGCTGTGGCCTAGGCTCGGTCCATGGCTACTCCCGGCTTCATCCGAGAGCTGCGTGCCGGCATCGGCCACCAACTGTTGTTCCTGCCCGGCATCAGCGCCGTCGTCCGCGACGACGGGGGCAGAGTGCTGCTTGTGCGGAGGGCGGACAACGGCCGCTGGTCGGTCATCGGAGGCATTCCCGAGCCCGGCGAGCAGCCGGCGCAGACGGCGGTCCGCGAGGTGATGGAGGAGACGGCGGTGATCTGTGTGCCGGAACGGATCCTGGCGGTGGAGACCCTCCAGCCCGTGCGCTATCCCAACGGGGACAACTGCCAGTACCTCGACATCGCCCTGGCCTGCAGGGCGGTGGGAGGAACCGCCCGGGTCAACGACGACGAGTCGCTGGAGGTCGGCTGGTTCGCGCTCGGCGCCCTCCCGCCGCTGGAGCGTTTCGCCCTGGACCGGATCGAGCTCGCCACCAGAAGGGAACCCGCGCGGTTCGTCCCCGCGGGCACGCAGTCCCGCTGAACCGTCAGCCGATGGGGACGCAAGGCCCTGTCCGCGAACGCTGCGCCTGTCGCTCTCAGCCGCCCCAGCGCAGAGCCGGAGTGCGCACCGGTGAGTCCCACAGCCGCAGGAGGGTGTCGTCCGCCTGACACAGCGTCACCGAGCAGCCCGCTGTGTCCAGCGAAGTGACGTAGTTGCCGACGAGGGTGCGGGCCACCGAGACCCGCCGCCGGGCGAGCAGCCGGTGGGCCTCGGCCGTGAAGGCGTACAGCTCCAGCAGCGGAGTTCCGCCCATGCCGTTGACCAGCAAGAGCACGGGGCCGCCCGGGCGGAGTTCCGCCAGCAGCCCCTCCACCGCCGGCTCCACCGTACCGGCGGTGCCGGCCCCCGCCTGCTGAACGTGTGCGGGTTCCCCGCCTCCGCCTGCTCCCGGGCCTCCGCCACCGGGCGCGGGCCCGTGGGCGGGTGAGCTCTCCGTGTCTCCGCACGCGCTCGGCGTGATCCGGCAGCTCCGGCAGGAACCGGCCACCCGCCGGGCGAGCGCGGCAACCTGCTCCAGCGAGGCGCCGCTCTCGGCAGCGGCACCGGCGAGCCTCGCCACGAACACCGCGCCGCCGGCTCCCCGGCTTCCCGCGCCCTCCCCGTTGCCCGGGATCGCCATGTCGTCCGCGATCAGTACCGCGTCCACGGCCACCCCCTCGTCCTCGGCCAGCTCAGCTGCCCGGTCGAAGCCGGGTGCCCCCCGGGGGTCGCTGCCGGCCATGAGCAGGACGCCGCGGCCGCTGTCCACCGCGGCCGCCGCCCTGGCCATCCGTCCGGGGAGAGGAAAGGCGAACACCTCACCCGCGCAGGCCGCGTCCAGCATGCCGTGACCGACGAACCCGGTGGGCATCGGCTCGTGCCCGGAACCGCCGCCGGCGATCAGCGCCACCTTGTCCGCCACCGGGGCGTCGCCGCGGAGCACGATACGGTGGGCCGTGTCCACCGTGAGGCCCGGGTGTGCACCGGCGAGCCCGCGCAGCGCGTCCTCGACCACCCGGTCGGCCCCGTTGATCAGCATCTTCACTCGGCTCTCCTCCAGTCGGCCGCTCCGGTTCCCCCGGTGGTGACGGCCCGGCCGGCTCCATGCTGACGCATCATCAGCCCTCCAGCGGGCATCGCCGAGGCGTGGCGGGTCGTGTCGCCCCGGACCGGGCGCGGTGCACGGCACTCCGTCCTGGTGACCCTGTCGGCGGAACCCGTGGCCGGCATGGCCGGGCGGGTCCGTCGACGGCCGACCGCGGGGTCCGCAGGATGGCCGGGCCGCGTACCATGGCGCCATGTCCTTTCTCCGCCGCCGCAGCGCCGCAACCCCCGCCGGGCCGGACTTCGACGTGCTGGCCATGGATCCCGGCGACTGGCCGGGGGTCCTCGGTGCCGGCCTGCTTCCCGCTCCCGACGGGAGCTGCCAGGGCGTGGTGCTGCGCTACGACCTCTTCGGCGGCCGCGGCCCCGCCATGGTCATCGGCAACCTTCCGGAAGGATCGCCGGCCCGTGAGGTCGCCGAGGACGACGTGCCGTTCGAGGTGCACCAGCTCCTCGCCGCCCTCGAACACGACGAGGAGGTGACCGTCACGGGGAGTGAGGACATCCCGGTGATGCACGACGGTAATCTGCTGATCGTGCACCGGATCACCTGCTCGGAGAGCCGGATCTCCTGTGTGCAGTTCGACCGCAGCGACGGGGTTCTGGTGACCATCGCCAGCTGGGACCGTCCGATCACGGACGAGCTGTACCAGTTGCTCAAGCCGCTTCCCGCGGAGATGTTCCAGCAGTAGGGCAGCGTCGGCGCGGCACCCGGGGTACGCGGTCTGCGAAGCGCCCGGTCACCGGGTCCCCACCGCCGCCCGGACAGCCCTGCGGGCCAGGGCGCAGTCGTCCTGCAGGCTCCGCAGGAGCAGGCGCTGCTCCTCGCCCGGGGACATGGCACCCGCCGGGCGGCCTTCCGGATCCGGGCCGGGCTCCGGACGGCGCATGGCCCCGCGCACGGCCTCCTCGCACCGGCGGATCTCCCGGGTGAGGACCAGCATCAGGTTCACCAGGAACGCGTCCCGCCGCTGCGGTCCGCCTTCCTGCGCCGCCTGGCTGATCCGGCGCCGCAGCAGCGGGGCTTCGCCCAGCACGGCCCACAGGGTCGCCAGGTCGTATCCGGGCAGGTACCAGCCGGCTCTGTCCCAGCCGATCAGGACCGGTCCGGTGGGCGTCAGCAGGACATTGGTCAGCAGGGCCTCCCCGTGACAGAACTCCAGCGGCACACCGTGTGCGCCGCGGGGACGGAGGCCGTGCAGCAGCCCCTGCAGGTCCCCGGCGTCCCGGTCGGTGAGCAGGCCCAGTGAGTGGTACCGCGACACCTGGGCCGGGTAGTCCACCGCTTCCCCGAAGGCGTCCTCCGGCGGCTGCCAGCGGTTGAGCCGTATCACCGCTCCCACGACCGCCCGCAGCTCGTGCGCCGGCGGAACGGCGGTCGGATGCCGTTCGGAGGCGCCCGGGCGGCCGGGGACGAAGTCGACCACGAGAGTGCCGTTCGCCGGGTCGGCGGCGACCAGGCCCGGAACTCCCACCGGAGGACGGTGCCGGGCGAAGACGCGGTGGGCGGCTATCTCTCTGCGGCGCCGGTCCGTCCGTGAGGAGACCGGAGCCGCCGACCACTTGGCCAGGACGGCCCGGCGTCCGATGCTTCCGATGACCAGCACGGAGTTGCCGCTCCCCCCGAGCGCCTGGACCGGAGTGAATCCGGGGCAGATCCGCCGCACGGCTGCCAGGGCGCTGCGCAGCCCGGCCCCCGTGGCGCCCGGGACGGCCGGCCGCCGCCCGGCCGGCGATGCCGGAGGCCGGGCCGCCCGGCGCGGGCGCTCGCCCGTGCCCGCGACGACGGTGCTGCCGGGCCTGGCGCCNCGGGCCGCCCGGCGCGGGCGCTCGCCCGTGCCCGCGACGACGGTGCTGCCGGGCCTGGCGCCCGGACGCGGCCGGTTCGGGATGGACACGGGGGAGGGTGCGGGGTACATGGGTGAGCGGGATCCCTTCGTGTGCCGAACGGTTCGCGAAGCACCTCCCCGGCCGGCCCGGCACGGCGTCCTGGGGTGAGCACCGGCTGGGAACCCGGCCGGGGTGGCGCGGTTCTACACCACCCCGGAAGACGGGTGGCACACCATCTGGCGGGGGCTGGCGAAGCCTGGCGAATCGTCGTGGGGCCCGGTGACCCGCGGCTACTGTCGACTCAGCCGAGATCCTGGGGGCTTGACGTGACCAGAGGACCCAATACCCGCCTTGCGGATCTGTTCGGACTCGCCGGGTGGTCCAAGGGAGAGCTCGCGCGGCTCGTGAACCGGCAGGCGGCGGCCCTGGGCCATCCGCAGCTGGCCACCGACACCTCGCGTGTGCGCCGCTGGATGGACGTGGGGGAGATCCCGCGCGATCCGGTCCCCGAGGTGCTGGCATCCCTGTTCACCGAGCGACTCGGCCGTGTCGTGACCATCGAGGATCTCGGACTGAGCCGGGCAGGTGACGCGGAATCCCGGCAGGCCCTCGGCGGGCTGCCCTGGGACCAGCACCGGACAGCCGAGGTCCTCACCGAATTCACGGGAATGGATCTCATGCTCAACCGACGCGGCATGGTGGGCGCGGGAGCCGCGCTCGCCGCAGGCTCTGCACTCAGTGACGCACTGCACGACTGGCTGCTGGTCCGGCCGGACCCGGTCGCCTCCGTGGGGCAGGGAGCGCGGCCACCCGCGGGACCGGCCGGTCTCGACCGGTACGAGGCGGCGCCGGTGGGCTCCGCGGAGATCGAGGCGCTGGAGAGATCCGTCGAGATCTTCCGTGCCTGGGACGCGGCCCGCGGCGGCGGGCTGCAGCGCAAGGCCGTGGTGGGCCAGCTGAACGAGGTGGGCGGCATGCTCGCCTACGACCACCCCCCTCACCTGCAGCGGCGACTGTGGGGGGTGGCGGCGAACCTGGCGGTGCTGGCCGGCTGGATGTCCCACGACGTGGGGTTGGAGCCGACGGCCCAGAAGTACTTCGTGATCGCGGTCCACGCCGCCCGGGAGGGTGGCGACCGGCCGCGGGCCGGGGAGGCCCTCTCGCGCGCTGCCCGGCAGATGGTGCACCTGGGACGGCCCGACGACGCCCTGGACCTGATGAAGCTGGCCCGGTCCGGCTCCGGGGACGAAACCCTGCCGCGTACACGCGCGATGCTGTGCACCGTCGAGGCGTGGGCACAGGCGTCGCTCGGCCGGGGGCAGGCCATGCGGCGCACGCTGGGCCGCGCCGAGGAACTCTTCGTCTCCGACCGGGGCGACGTCCCGCCGCCCAGTTGGATGCAGATGTTCGACGAGGCGGACCTGCACGGCATGCAGGCGCTGGCCTACCGGACCCTCGCCGAGCACGAGCCCGGCGTGGCCCGGACCGCGGAGCGGCACGCCAAACGGGCCCTGGAACTGCGCGGAGAGGGCCGCCAGCGCTCCAGCACCCTGGATCACATCTCGCTGGCCTCGGCCTGTTTCCTCGCGGACGACCCCGACCAGGCGGACCACTACGCCCGGCTGGCTCTGCTCACCATCGGCGAGACCTCCTCGCACCGGACCTGGGACCGGTTGCGGGAGATGTACCGTCTCACCGGCCGTTACGCCGACTGCCCACAGGTCGGGGAACTGCGCGAACGGATCGAACTGGCGCTGCCGGCCGCCGCCGCGGGCGGTCCGAGGGCCTGAGGCGGCCGACGCGTCTCCGGGGTACCCGGATGTCAGCGGCCGCCCCGGGCGAGCGCCTGCTCCCGGCCGGCCCCGCCCACCCGCTGGAACACCGCCCGCATGGCGACCGTCCCGCCGTCGGCGTCGACGACCGGCTCGGCGGTCATCCGTACGGTCCGGCGCGTTCCGTCCGGTCCGTTCACCCGGTACACGCACTCGGCGGGCCGGCCGTCGACCAGACAGCCGGTGACCGCCGCGGTGAGCAGGGGCTGGTCCTGCGGGACCAGCAGGGAGGGAAGCTCGTCCAGGGTCAGCGGCCCTTCGCGGACCGGCCTCCCGAGGACCGCGAACACCTCGTCGGACCAGGACACCCGGTCGGTCAGCAGACTCCAGTGAGCGGTGCCGTACGGCCCGGCGGGCAGGAGGGGGCCGGCATCCGGCGCGTCGACGGGGAACGTGCTCCGTAACCGTTCCAGCCTCCTGGCGAGGTCGTCGAGGCAGCGCACGGTCGCGCTCCACTCGGCGCGCCGCCCACGGCGGAGGCGGCCGGCGGCTTCCTCGTCCCGGTGGGCGGCGTCCACGTCCTCGCGCATCCGGCGGGCCCGCGCGACGAGACCCTCCAGGACATCCCGAGGGGGGAGACCACTCGCCGGACGATCCGGATAATCTGAGGAGAGCATCACTGATCCCCGTGCTGAAGCGGACCTGCTGGGCCCCGGCGGGGCACGCCGGGGCCGGGGTCCGGATGACATCGGACTGTTGCACAGCCTGGTACGGACTGTAAGGGATCGAGTGAAGCCGCCCATCGCCGTTGCTGGAGACCGGATCTGCGCCACCACGTTGACCAGCGGAAACAGCCTCGGAGGGAAATCCCGTTGCCAGCCTGATCCAGGGGACGGATGCTGACTCATATGTTCGCCAGTCCCGTCGAAACAGACATAGCGCCCAGCGGCTCGCTGCTCGGGCTGCTTCAGCGAGGACGGGGTGACGGGGCGCTGCACGCGCTCGCGGCACCGCGCGCGGAAGCCCTCGCCGCGCTGGAGCAGTGCGTCCTGCGTGACCCCCGCCGGGACTGGCGGATGGAACACCGCTCGCTGTACTACGCACGGCTGCACCGGGACCTCGACGCGGGCCTCGAGGCCGTGGAAGATCACCTGTTCCATCCCGACGACACCAGGGACAGCGACGGAACGGATCCCGAGGAGGTGGAGGAGGAGCGCACCGGCCTCGCCCTGTCCGTACTCGGGCACCTGGCGTCCTACAAGAACACGGAGGCCCTGCGGCTGCTGCGCCGTTACGCGGCCACCGGCGCCAACTGGCGGTGGGCACTGGACGAGCTGGCCGTCAGGGACAGCGATGAGGCCCTGCGGGCCCTGGGGCCCCAAGTGCTGGAGCGCTTCCCGCGCACTCCGGACGGCGACGCCGCCCTCGCGGCAGCGCTGAGGGACGCTTTCGAGCCGCGCCCCTGGCGGCTGTGGGCCGAGGACGGGCAGCGGCCCGGACAGCGTGCCAGGCTGGAGCGTGCCCGGCAGGAAGGATCGTTCGACCGCTGGCAGCGCCAGCTGCGCCCGGCCCGGCCGCAGCCCGGCTGGAGCGTGGACTCCGTCCTCGACTGGGCCGTGGAGGGGTACGAGCGAGAGCCGAGGCAGTGGCGCGAGGCGCCTGCGGCCCGATGTCTGGGAGCGGTCGCCGGCCCCGCGGACCGGAACCGGCTGCTGTCCGCCGCCGCCGGCGGCCACCCCGCGGCCCGCGCCGCCGCCCTGCGGCACCTCGCCGAACGCGCGGACGACGCCGTCGTCGGGCTCATCGGGACGGCCGCCGGCGATCCCGACCCCGATGTCTCCCGTGCCGCGGTGACCGCCTTCTCCCGGATGCGTCACGACCCGCGCGCACTCGCCGCGGCCCGGCAGTGGGCCGGCCGCGCCGACGATCTCGGCTTCGCCGCGGCGGCCATGCTCGCCGGGCTCGGGGATGCCACGGACGCGCCCCGGGTTCTTGCCGCGCTGCGCCGGGCGGTGCGCACGCTGGGGGCACAGGCCCCCCAGCTGCTGCCGTTGACCGAGGGAGTCGGACGACTGACGGTCGCCGCGGCGGCACCCGTGCTGCGGTACGTGTACCGGGAGACCGCGTCCTCCCAGCTGAGGGGACAGGCGGCCCGGTCCCTCGCCTCCGTCGACCCGGACTTTCCCTCCGGGCTGGCGGTGGAATGCCTGTGGGACTGTGAGGAGTCGACCAGGGAGGTCGCGGCGCGCTTCGCCGCCACCGGCGACGAGCGTGTCGTGGAACGGCTGCGCCGTCTGGCGGCCGACCCCGCGGAACGGGACGGTGTGCAGACAGCCGTACGCGGCCGGCTGGCCGGCCCTGCCGGGAGATGACACCGCAACGGCGGCCGGAGCCGGCCGTTCCGGGCGCACCTGGCACGATGTCGGGATGACGACCGGGCGCTGGGAATTCTGGATCGACCGAGGCGGAACGTTCACCGATGTCGTGGGCAGACGGCCGGACGGCCGGCTGGTGACGGCCAAGCTTCTCTCGCACGACCCGGGCCGCCGCACCGACGCGGCCGTCGCGGGCATCCGCAGACTCCTGGACGTTCCGCCGGACGAGCCGGTGCCCGCCGACCGGATCGACATCGTGAAGATGGGGACCACGGTGGCCACCAACGCTCTGCTGGAGCGCAGGGGCGAGCCGACCGTCCTGGTGACCACGGCTGGTTTCCGGGACGCACTGCGGATCGCCTACCAGAACCGCCCGCGCCTGTTCGACCGCCACATCGTGCTGCCCGAGAGCCTGTACGACCGGGTGATCGAGGTACCCGAACGGGTCGGGGCCGACGGGGAGGTGGTACGGCCCCTGGACGAGAGGGCGACTGCCGAGGCGCTGCGCGCGGCCCACCGGGAGGGGCTGCGCAGTGCGGCCGTGGTGCTGCTGCACGGATACCGTCACCCCGGACACGAGCGACGGGTCGCCCTCCTGGCCCGTGATGCCGGCTTCACGCAGGTCAGCACCTCCCACGAGGTCAGCCCACTGATCAAACTGGTACCCCGCGGCGACACCACCGTGGTGGACGCCTACCTCTCGCCCGTGCTGCGCCGTTATGTCGAGCAGGTGGCCGCCGAGCTTCCCGGAGTCCGGCTGATGTTCATGCAGTCCAGCGGCGGGCTCCGCGAGGCGGCGCATTTCCGGGGAAAGGACGCGGTGCTCTCCGGCCCGGCCGGCGGCGTGGTCGGCATGGTCCGCAGCTGCGCCGAGGCCGGCCACCACCGGGTGATCGGCTTCGACATGGGCGGCACCTCCACCGACGTGTCGCACTGCGCCGGTGAGCTCGAACGGGTCTTCGGTACGGAGGTGGCCGGGGTCCGGATGCGCGCCCCGATGATGGACATCCACACCGTCGCGGCCGGCGGCGGCTCGATCCTGCACTTCGACGGCTCCCGCTACCGGGTCGGCCCGGACTCCGCGGGCGCGGTGCCGGGCCCGGCCTGTTACCGCCGTGGCGGCCCGCTTGCCGTCACCGACGCGAATGTGATGCTGGGCCGGATCCAGCCCGCGCACTTTCCGCAGGTCTTCGGTCCGGCCGGTGACCAGCCGCTGGACGCCGCCACCGTCCGCGAGCGCTTCACCCGGCTGGCGGAGGAGATCGCAGAGGCGACCGGAGACCGTCGCAGTCCCGAGGAGGTCGCCGCCGGGTTCCTGGAGATCGCCGTACTGAACATGGCCAACGCGGTGAAGAAGATCTCCGTCCAGCGCGGGCACGACATCACCCGGTACGCGCTCGCCAGCTTCGGAGGCGCGGGCGGCCAGCACGCGTGTGCCGTCGCCGATGCGCTGGGCATCGACACCGTGGTCGTGCCGCCGCTGGCCGGCGTGCTGTCCGCCTATGGCATCGGGGTCGCCGACGCCACGGCTCTGCGGGAGCAGTCGGTGGAGACAGAACTGACCGAGGCGGCGCTGCCTGCCCTCGACGATGTCTGCGACGCCCTTGCCGGGCGGGCCCGCGCGGACCTGCGCTCCGACGGCATTCCCGATGCCTCGATCACCACGGTCACCCGCCTTCAGCTGCGTTATGCCGGAACCGACGCGGCGCTGGCCGTCGGCCGGGGCACACCGGAGGCGATGAAGGCGGAGTTCGAAGCGGTCCACCGGGCGCGCTACGGCTTCGTCATGGACAAGCCGCTGGTCGCCGCGACCGCGGTGGCCGAGGCCGTCGGCCGGGCCGGGCCGCACCACACGCCCGTTCCCGGGCCCGCGGCCGGCGGTTCACCCCCGGTTCCGGCCGACCGGGTGCGGATGCACACCGGCGGCGAGTGGCGGGAGACCCTGCTCCACCGTCGGGAGGACCTGCGCCCCTCGGACACCGTCGCCGGCCCGGCGCTGATCATCGAGGCCGACGCCACGACGGTCGTCGACGACGGCTGGCAGGCCGCCGTGGGGGACCGCGGGCATCTGCTGCTCACCCGGATCCGCCCGCGCCCGCGGACCGTGGCTTTCGGCACCGGTGTCGACCCGGTGAAGCTGGAGGTGTTCAACAACCTCTTCATGGCCGTCGCCGAGCAGATGGGCGTCCGGCTGGAGAACACCGCCCACTCCGTCAACATCAAGGAGCGGCTGGACTTCTCCTGCGCCCTGTTCGACGAGGACGGCAATCTGATCGCCAACGCACCGCACATCCCGGTGCACCTGGGGTCGATGGGCGAGTCCATCAAGGAAGTGCTGCGCCGCAACGCGGGCAATATGCGCCCCGGTGACGTCTACGCGGTCAACGATCCCTACCACGGCGGCACTCACCTCCCGGACGTCACCGTCATCACCCCGGTCTTCGCCGAGGACGGCGCGACGCTCCTCTTCCTGGTGGCCTCCCGCGGCCATCACGCCGAGATCGGCGGCATCACCCCCGGTTCGATGCCCGCCTTCAGCCGGACCGTGGAGGAGGAAGGCGTGCTCTTCGACAACTGGCTGCTGGTGCGGGACGGGATGCTGCGCGAGGCGGAGACCCGCGAGCTGCTGGCCGGCGCGCGCCACCCGTCGCGCAGCCCCGACGCCAATCTCGCGGACCTGCGGGCCCAGATCGCCGCCAACGAGAAGGGCATCGCGGAACTCCGGAACATGATCGAGCAGTTCGGCCTGGAGGTGGTGCACGCCTACATGCGCCACGTCCAGGACAACGCCGAGGAGTCGGTGCGCCGCGTGGTGCCCGCGCTCCGGGACGGCACCTGGCGATACGAGACGGACACCGGCGCGGTCATCCGGGTCGCGGTCGGTGTGGACCGGCGGTCCCGGAGCGTCGTCCTGGACTTCACGGGCACCTCGGCCCAGCTGCCGGGCAATGCCAACGCCCCGAGCTCGGTGGTCATGGCCGCCGTCCTGTACGTCTTCCGGACCCTGGTCGCCGACGACATCCCGCTCAACAGCGGCTGTCTGAAGCCGCTGGAGGTCCGCATCCCGGAGGGCTCCATGCTCTCCCCCGCCTACCCGGCCGCCACCGTGGCGGGCAATGTGGAGACCTCCCAGGCGGTGACCGGTGCCCTCTACGCCGCCCTGGGCGTGCAGGCCGAGGGCTCGGGCACCATGAACAACATCACCTTCGGGAACGACCGCGTGCAGTACTACGAGACGCTGGCCAGCGGCTCGGGGGCGGGCGACGGGTTCGACGGCGCGGACGCCGTGCAGACCCATATGACCAACTCCCGCCTGACCGACCCGGAAGTCCTCGAGTGGCGGTACCCCGTCCGGGTGGAGGACTTCCGGATCCGCAGGGGCAGCGGCGGCGCCGGCCGGTGGCGCGGGGGCGACGGGGTCGTGCGCAGGCTCCGCTTCCTGGAACCGGTGACCGCCGCGCTGCTGACCGGGCACCGCCGGGTGGCGCCGTACGGCATGGCCGGAGGACAGCCCGGTGCCCTCGGCCGCAACGCCGTCGAGCGTGCCGACGGCACGGTCGAGGAACTGGCCGGCTGCGACACCGCGGAACTGGCGGCAGGGGACGTGCTCGTCGTGCACACACCGGGGGGCGGTGGGTACGGCACGCCCGGCTGACCGGGCCCCGGTCCCCCTCCGGCCGGACCGGCGCCGCGTGCGGGGCCGGGCCCGGGCGGGTTGAATGGAAGCCGTGACATCTCCCGAGCGAGGAGAGCGGTGAGCGTCGACCATGCAGTCCTGGGACGGTGGCAGCCTGCCGGGCGGGGGCACCACGGTGTTCGTGCTCGACCGAGGCGCCGTCGTGCTCGCCTGCACACCGGGTGCCGAGGAGCTCACCGGGCTGCCGGTGTCCCAGCTCATCGGCAGTTCCATGCCGGACCTGTTCACCGTCCCCGAGGTGTGGCCCGTCGTCCCCGGCGGGAGCGGCGGCCGGATCCGCAGCCGCTGCGCGGCACGGGGAGCCTGCGGCGGCTCACCGGGACTCCCCTCGAAGTGTACTTCGAGATCCTTCCGCTGCCCCCGGGCAGCCAGGCCTGCGCCCTCGTCACGGTCATGCCCGCGGCCCTGGCCCGTCGGCGGCAGGAGGACCAGGCTCTGGTGCGCGCCCTGTTCGCGCAGCGCAGGGTCGGCATGGCCATTCACGACACCGAGATCAGGATCGTCCGCGTCAACATCACCCATGATGTCCCCGCGTGGGAGGAGAGCGCGCGGGCCGGGATCACCCCGCGGGTGCCGCTGGAGCTCGTCATGGTCCCGCGGGACGCACAGGCGGTGAAGGAGCAGCTGCGCCGGGTCGCGGACACCGGTGAGCCGCTGATCGACTGGGAGCACTCCGCCCGCCTCCTGGACTCTCCGCAGCGGGAGCGGGTGATCTCGGTCTCCGCCTTCCGGCTGCAGGACGAAAACGGAGCCCTCATGGGGGTCGCGGCCGTCTTCACGGATGTCACGGAGCAGCACGTCGCGCAGCGGCGGCTCTCCCTGCTGTACACCGCCTCCCAGCGGCTGGGCCGCAGCCTGGACACCGTGCGCAACTGTGAGGAACTGGCCGGCGTCCTGGTACCCGGGTTCGCGGATCTGGCAGCCGTCGATCTCACCGATGAGGTGGTCTCCGGGGACGAGCCGGGGGATTTCGTCTCCGGGCGGAGCCTGCTGCGCCGGGTCGCCACCGTGCCGGACGACGGCTGGCCCGGCGAGATCTACGGGACCGGGGACACCTTCCCCTTGCGGGAGCTGGAGAGCGAGAAGCTGCGCGAGGGCCGGGTCCTGGTCGTGGCCGACCTGGCCTGGCTGCGCGCCCGCCTGGCCAGTGACGAGCAGCGGTCCCGGCTGGTGCTGCCGGGCCGGGCGGCCTCGATGATGGTGGTGCCGCTGCGGGCCCGGGGTCTGGTGCTCGGCGCCCTGGTGCTGTGGCGCACCGCCGAGCGCGCGGCCTTCGACCCCGGTGACGCCGAGCTCGCCCAGGAGGTCGCCTCGCGGGCCGCGCTGAGCGTGGACAACGCCCGCCGCTACACCCGTGAGCACCGCACCGTGGAGACGCTGCAGCGCAGCCTGCTGCCGGAGCCGGTGACAGAGGTCAGCGCGGCGGAGGCGGCCGGGACGTATGTTCCGGCCGGAACCGCGGCGGGCATCGGCGGCAGCTGGTTCGACGTCATCCCGCTGTCCTCGGCCCGGGTGGCCTTCGTGGTGGGCGACGTTCCGGGGCACGGGCTGGCGGCAACCGCCACCATGGGCCGCCTGCGCACCGCGGTGCAGACCCTGGCCGATCTCGATCTCGCTCCGGAGGAACTGCTGGCCCGTCTGGACGATCTCGCCCTGCGCCTGTCCGAAGCGGCGGACCCCGCGGCCGGCAGCGGGATCCAGGGTGCCTCCTGCGTCTACTGCGTCTACGACCCGGTCACCGGGTGCTGCACCGTGGCCGGTGCCGGCCGCCCTCCGCCGGTGTTCGCCCGGCCGGGGGAAGGCAGCGCGGAGTACGTCCCCCTCAGGCCGGGACAGCCGCTCGGCGTGGACGGCCTGCCGTCCGAACAGTACGAGGTGCGGCTCCCGCCGGGCAGCGTCCTGGCGTTCTGCACCGACGAGCTCGTCAAGCAGGCGGGAGGAAGCACCTCCGACGGCATGGAGCGGTTGCGCGTCAAGGTGGGCGCCGCCGCGGCCGCGTACGCCGCTCCCTCCGAGATCGCCCGGGTGGTGCTCGGCGATCTGCTGACCGGTGAACCGCCGGCCAATGACGTCGCGTTGCTGGTCGCCCGGGTGCGGTCACTGCCGGAGGGATCCTCCGTTGCCTGGGAGTTCCCGGCGGACCCGGCCGTCGTCGCCCGGACCCGGGACCTGGTGCTGGGACAACTGGCGCAGTGGGGCCTTGAGGAGCTCTCCTTCAGTACCGAACTGATCGCCAGCGAGCTGGTCACCAACTCCATCCGGTACGCGGGTGGTCCGGTGGGGTTGCGACTGATCAAGGACGAAACGCTCATCTGCGAGGTTTCCGATCCCAGCCAGACACAGCCGCACCTGCGCCGGGCCAGGCCGACCGACGAGGGCGGTCGCGGACTGTTCCTCATCGCACAGCTCGCACACCGGTGGGGCAGCCGCTACACACAGACAGGGAAGACCATCTGGACCGAACAGCTCCTGCACGGAGCGGAGGCATAGACCGGCATGGCTCCCGAAGGCCGCGCGGCCGCGCGGGTACCCGTGGCGCCGGGCGCGGTGCTGCCGCCCCGCCGTACCCGGTCCGGCCGGAACGAGCGGCAGGGAAGGAGGTGGCGGGCATGAACCCGGAAGAACCCGGGAAGCTGGTGGGCGGCCACGATCCGCAGGGCATCAGCGCGGCACCCAGCAGCTTGTTCGACCTCATCCGGGTCGCCGCCTTCGTCCTGGACGCGGACGGCCGCGTCGTCCTGTGGAGCCCGGAGGCCGAGCGGCTGCTGGGATATCCGGCCGAAGAGGCACTGGGAGAGCTCGCCGGGGGCCTTCTGGTGGACCGCGAGCACATGCCGATGGTCCTGGAGTGGTTCGGCCAGGTGCGGGCCGGGGCGAGCTGGGCGGGTGTCTTTCCGGTCCGGCGCAGGGACGGGACGCTGCGGCCGGTGGAGTTCCGCAACATCCGGCTGCGCGATGTGCGCGACAGGGTGCACATTCTGGGGCTTGCCACCGACGCGGACACGGTGAACCGCCTGGAGACGGATCTGGCACTCTCGAGCAGCCAGGTCAACCAGTCGCCGGTCGGGCTGGCCATGTTCGACACCGCGCTGCGTTTCCTGCGCGTCAATCCCGCACTGGAACGGATCTGCGGCCTGGGCGCCGACGCCATGGTGGGGCACCGCGTGGGGGAGATCCTGCCCGAGGTGGAGGTGGACTCCGTGGAGCGGGCCCTCCGCCACGTCCTGCGGACGGGGGAGCCGCTGGTGGACTGGCGGACCGTCGGCAGGACGCCGGCCGACCCAGTGGCCGAGCATGTCTGGTCGATCTCCTACTACCGGGTCCACGACGCGGCGGGCCGCACGCTGGGTGTCGCCACGTCGGCCATCGACGTCACCGAACGCGAACGGGTGACCGCCGAGGTGATCCAGGCCAGGGAACGCCTGGCGGTCATCGCCGATGCCGGGGCCCGGATCGGGACCACCCTGGACCTGGACCGCACGGCCCGTGAAGTGACCGAGGTGGCGGTACCCCGGCTCGCCGACCTGGCTGCGGTGGACGTGCTCGACTCCGTTCTCACCGGAGAGATCACCACGGCCCTGCGCACCGACGGCACCGCCCGCTTCCGGGCCCTGGCGGTGGAGGTCAGGGACGATGCCGAGGGGGCCGCGGCGGCTGCCGACCGTGTCGGCGAGCTGGCCTCGTATCCGCCGAACCGGCTTCTGACGCAGTGCGTCCGTGAGGCCCGCCCGATTCTGGTGCCGGAGGTGGACTCACGGATGCTGGGGCGTATCGCCAGGGACGAGTGGGCCGCCGCCGAACTCAGGCGTCAGGGCATCCATTCCTACATCGCCGCCCCGCTCGTCGCCCGCGGTGACGTTCTGGGCACCGTCTCTCTGGTGCGCACGCGCAACCCCCGGCCGTTCGACGACCAGGATCTCACTCTGGCCGCCGAACTCGCCGCGCGTGCCGCGACCTGTGTCGACAACGCCCGGCTCTACACCCGGGAGCGCACCGCGGCGCTCACCCTCCAGCGCAGCATGCTCCCCCGCCCGCCCGGGGGCAGCCACGGAATGGAGATCGCCTCCCGCTACCTCCCGGCCGTCAGCGAGGTGGGTGGCGACTGGTTCGACGTCCTGCCGCTGGAGAACCGCAGAGTCGGCCTCGTCGTGGGGGACGTGATGGGCAAGGGCGTGCGGGCGGCGGCCATCATGGGGCAGCTTCGCACGGCCACCCGGGCATTCACGCGCCTCGGGGTCCCCCCGGCACGACTTCTGGGGTATCTCGACGAGATCGTGCTGTCTCTCGGCGACTCCATCGCCACCTGCGTCTACGCCGTCTGCGATCCGCCGCGCGCCCGCTGCGAGTTCGCCGGCGCCGGTCATCTGCCCCCCGTCATGATCAGGCCTGACGGCATTGCCCGGTTCGTCGACCTGCCCGTCGCCCCGCCGCTGGGCGTGGGCGGGGTTGCCTTTCTCAGCCGCAGTATGCCGCTGGCCCCGGGAACCACCCTCGCGCTGTACACGGACGGGCTGGTGGAGGACCGCCGCGAACCCATCGACACGGGGCTGGAGGAGTTGCTGCGTCTGCTGGAGGGACCGCAGCGGCCGCTGGAAGAAATGTGCGACGCGGTGCTCCGCTCGCTTCCTCCGCTGCCCAGCGACGACGCGGCGCTGCTGCTGGCCCGTGCGGCCGGCGAGCAGTGAGGTGACCCCGGTGCCCGGGCCTGCCGTTCCCACCCGTACCGAGGCCACCCTGCATGCGGTCACACCCTGGCGAGGTCCTCCCACCGGACACCGTCGTACCGGCCGGCCTGCGCCAGGAACGTGTCCAGTTCCTCCAGCGTGAGCGGGGAGGGCATCGGGTGGCGCTCGGAAACCTTCCGCAGGGCGGTGTCGTAGCCGGCGTACTGGGCCATGTCGCGCGGATGCTCCCCGGGCCGGAGACCTGCGAACCGGCCGCTGGTCCGCGCCATGGCCAGAAGTTGCCGCCACTCACCGATGCTGGGCAGCCCTACCGCCTCCACGCCGTTCTGGAACAGCGTCAGCAGGATCTCGTCGAAGGGCCCGCTCCGCCGTAGGTAGTCCTCCAGCGCCCGGTAGGAGTCCTCGGTGTTGAACGTCATCCAGAACGGGATGGAGCCGGTGCGCAGCACCCACCACGGCTCCATCACGATGAAGGACTCCACGAACAGCCGGCGGGCCTCGATACCCCTTTGCCCGTACCACCAGCGGTACAGATCGGCGACGAGCGGGCTGGGCGACTCCGGCTCCTCGAAGACCACCCGGCGCACCCGGTAGCCGTTCTCCCGGGCGAACCGTTCGATGTCCTCGCGGAGGGCCGGCTCGAAGCCCCATTCCGCCTCCGGCGCACGGCCCTCCGGCTCCGGCCCGTACCACCGGCGCACGGGAGAGCCGTAGCGCTCCAGGTATTCGGCGACGCGTTCACCACCGTGGTGGAACTCCTCCTCGGTGGCCCCGCCCACGGCGCCGTGCTGAAAGTGGTGACGTGGCCCGAGCTCGGTCGTGCCCCAGGTGCGCGCGCACTCGGCGATCACGATCGTGCCGCCGGGCTCGAGTCGCTCCGACAGGAACCGTTCGTACCCCGGACCGAGCGTGCGGCGCTTGTACCGGAAGTAGGTCAGGGCCCGAACCATCAGGCGGTCCTGGTTGGCGTCGTGCATGTGGTGCAGCTGGATGTCCGGGTTGGCCCGCAGGAGAGCGCGTCCCGGCTCGATGCCCTTGATCATCGCCCCGGACGGGTCGTCGGGGTGGACCCGCTGGCGCACGGGGATGAAGAACGTCTGCGGCAGCCAGGGGATCCCCAGAGCGGTCCACAGATGGGTCAGAGCGCCGCTGGAGGAGCCGACGGCGACGGCCGGGTAGCGGCGGTCGGGGTACTCGTCCAGGACCCATCGGGACACGTCCTCGACATCGATCCGCTCCACCGACCGGGGGCTGACCGTCTCCAGAGCACCGCTCGCGATGAAGACACGCTCACGGACTCTGGCCGGCAGCGCCCGAGTCGATCTGACGAACGGCTTCAGGGCCGGGGACTCCCCCAGCGCGGGAAAACTCTTGCCGTGCAGAAAGGCGGCGTTGGCCCGGAGCATCGCGGACGCGGAATCGAAACCGGCGAGAAACCGAGGAATGGACATGTCGAACCTCCCTCGTCACCGGGTCTCCCGTGAACCCGGAGGCAAACCATGCATTCTTCACATGAGTGGAGGAAAAGCGCGCTTCAGGCGTCGTGCGGCGGAGTGCCGAACGGCCGGGAGAGGGTGGCGCCCCAGTCCCGCCAGGCCGGGCACGGAAGCGGTGGGCGGTCGTCCAGGAAGCGGTTCACCTCCTGGTAGAAGCCCGGCCTGATCGGCAGGTAGGGGTGCGGGACCCTCATCGGACAGACGTTGCGGTCCACGGGCAGACGCCATCCGCCGGGCATCAGTGGCAGGTCGGTCGCCGAGGTGACACTGAAGGAGCGGACCTCCTGCGGCAGTGGCAGCGAGAGGATCGAGGCCGCCGAGTCGGGGGTGGCCAGGAGCTCCCGGGCCGCGGGAGCGTCCGGGTCGAAGTCGAAATCGACGAGATCGGCCAACGGGACCAGCAGCCTCAGCAGGTCGCCGGCGACTTTGCCCTCACCGGAGTGATCCACCGGTGGGTAGCCCACCGGTGTCTGGGGGAAGGGGCCGATCAGCAGCAGGACGTCCACCTCCGGAGCCAGGTCCTCCGCGACGGCCTGCCAGGCCACCCACACCGCATGCGAGTGTCCCGCCACCACCAGCGGCCGGGGCAGCTCGCGCACCTGCGCGGAGAACGCCTCCACCTGCTCGCGGAAGGGACGCTGGGTGTCCTCGGGGGCATACGGGGTCCCGGTCCTGATCGGACACGCCGCCACGCCGCGCGGCTGCCCGGCCCCGGGGCCGGCGTAGGAGAAGTAGAAGGTCTGCTCGCAGGAGTAGCCGAGCACGCCGGTGTCCGTCTCGAAGATGGCGCCCTCCCCGGACGCGGAGTTGATGCCGGACATCAGCAGGACCGACCCCGGGCGGGCCTCCGCCGGAGGGCCCGCGTCGGGTGCGTCCCTGGTGAGGACGAACACGGTGGCGGCCTCGGCGAACGCGGTGGCAGCGGCGGCCAGGCGGCGGCCCGGCCGCGCGCGCGGCGGCCGGGCCAGGGCCGTGGCGGCGGCCGCGGTCGCC
>NZ_BAAAMJ010000013.1:0-2129 GCF_039529215.1 Streptomyces sodiiphilus
CATGCCGATCTCGCTGCGACGACAGCAACAGCAACGACGCCAGCGGCGGTGACAGCAGCCCTCACCACACTGAGCCTTTTCCAACCTGGTTGGTGAGGGCTGGTGTTGGTCTGGGGGTGGGGTGCGGACAGGGGTGGTCGGGTGGCCCGGAGGGGTTTCACCTCCGGGCTCCCACAGATCCCGGCGTGACAGTCTCCCGTCACCGGGCTCTTCTCAACCTCGCCGTCAGAACTCCGGGACCCACCGCCAGTGCGCGAAGAAGCGCGGGTACTGGCGTGTCGTGCGCTTCCATGCGGCATGCGCTTTGGTGAAGGTCCTCAGCCGTCTGTACTTCTTCCTCATCCAGCGCACCAGGTAGACGTTGATGCGCCTGAGCAGCGGATACAGCTCCGACCGGTAGAAGCGGCCGTAGTAGTTCATCCACCCCGACACGATCGGGTTGAGCCATCGTGCGAGGTCCTGCCCGGAGAGGGAGGTGTGGCGGTGCAGCCTCCAGGACCACACCGTCTCGCTCATCTTTCGCCTGGCGGCTTTGGAGACCGCCGGACCGAAGCCCGTGAACACGGTCCCCTGTCTGCTGCGGACCGCCCGCGCCCGGAACGTGAACCCCAGGAAGTCGAACGCCGTGTGCTCGAAGGAGCCCCGGCGCTTTCCGTCCTTGCAGTAGACGATCCGGGTCTTGTCCGGGTGAAGCCGCAGCCCGACCTGTTCCATCCGCTCACCGATCGCCGCGACCAGCATCTGGGCCTGACGCTCACTGCGGCAGTGCACCACCGCGTCATCGACATACCGCTCGAACGGCACCGCCGGGAACCGTCGGGCCATCCACTCGTCGAACGCGTAGTGCAAGAACAGATTGGCCAGCACGGGAGAGACCGCTGACCCCTGTGGGGTCCCCCGGTCTCGTTCGGCCTGCGAGCCATCGGGCCGTTGCACGGGCGCGGTAAGCCACCGCTTGACGTACAACACGACCCAGGGCTGGTCGGTGTTGACCTCGACCGCCTTGACGATCAGGTCCCGGGGGACGCTGTCGAAGAACTTCTGGATGTCGAGATCGACCACCCAGTCGTTGCCCCAGCAGCGCTCCCGGCACCTGGCCACCGCGTCCAGCGCCGACCGTCCCGGCCGATACCCGTAGGAGTCGGGATGGAACTTCGGTTCCACCGCCTGCTCCAGCCGGGCGGCCACGACGGTCTGCGCGATCCGGTCCGCGACGGTCGGCACCCCCAGAACCCGGATGCCGTCGCCGTGTGCTTTGGGGATCTCCACCGCCAGCACGGGAGGAGGGAAGTAGCTGCCCGAGGACATCCGGTTCCAGATCTTGTAAAGGTTGCCCTTCAGATCCTTCTCGAAATCCTCGATCGAACAGCCGTCCACTCCCGGCGCACCCTTGTTGGCCCGCACCTTCTGATAAGCGTCCCAGACCTCCTGTTTGGAAATGTCGAACGGTTTGCCTGATGGTCTCTGCCCGTCCACGCGACTCCTCCCGGCCGCCGCAGCGCCCGGTTGATCTCATCAACGAACCACGGTCAAGCCGGCCCCTTCGCTCCCCGCCCCACCGCATCAAGCAGGAGGATCGTCACTACTACGAGCCGGTCCGCCTGCGCGTCCCGCGACGGTACTCACCCCCTCGCGTTTCAGACGCTTGGGGAACTCCCTCTCACCCGGCCCCTTGTTTCAAGGCTCGGGCTGTGTCGGGACACGCCATCCCACGTTCCACACGAGAGCAGCAGATCAAGATCGCGCCACCTCTGCGCCGGACACCACCTGGCCAATACTCGGGCACCCGCCAGGCTTATCCCGGGTTGAGCTTAAAGACCCGGTTTCGATGTCACTTCATACCTAACGACGCTTCCGCGGAGAACCCCTCACGAGGCTTTCGATGCAACGCCTTCTTGATCCCCACCTGACGCCTCACGGACGCCTTTTCCCTCCCGCTCACCACGACAGGCTTCAGCTAACGCAGCGGAGGGCGGTTTGAAGCCTCCTCCCGAAAGGCGGCTCCGAAGGGCCGAACATCCTTCATCTCCCGTGCAGCACCACGCTCAACCAGCCGCTACCACCGCCGATCTCCCGCGTTCGTGGCACACAAGCTCCTGGTAGATGAGTTCACGACCAAGATCACTCGC
>NZ_BAAAMJ010000014.1:0-7873 GCF_039529215.1 Streptomyces sodiiphilus
CCCCAGCAACGCCTGTCCGCGAGCCATCAGCGCCCGCGGCTTAGCCCTCGCCACCAAGCCGGCCAGTTCCTCAAGCGAACGCCCATCGAACTCGCTCATAACCCCCACCCTCTCCCCAGAGTCGATCACGGCACCCCGCCCCGCTCCTCCCCAACAGCGCCGGGCCGAGCCTTGGAGCTCGCCCGACGAGCACGGAGAAGCCACGCCCACCAACAGATCGTAGCGACAGTCTTCAGGGCCGGTGACCCTCCGGTCCGGCACCCGGCCCAGGCCGCCCCGGCCCTGATGAACAGAACCCAAAGGGTCGCGCATGTCCGGCAAGGGCTGTACGCCTGACCGTGTTTGACGTGCCGATCGGGAAGAGCGAGGCCCGGCACTGCTCGCCACGCTGAGAGGCCGGAAGCCCTGGATCACACGGGCCACGCTTCCGGTCCCGGACGCGCAGGCGATGAGGTAGAACAGCCGGGGCGTGGGCGGAGTGGACGCGGTCGGTCAACTTCATCTCGAAGGACAGGATTCCGCCCCACGTGAAGCCGCCTCCTGCCTGGGCCGCCGGCCCGGCTCCCGTCTGCGTACTGCTGGTCTCTCAGGTTGTCCCGGTGTCTTGTCGCCGCCGCATCCACCAGGCAGCCAGCCCTCCGGCGACGATCACCACACCGGCCAGCCCGAACAGCACGGCCGGTCCTCCGGTGCTGCGGTCCTCGCCACCGCTCTCCGCGGCCCGTTCCTCCGGGCTGTCCTCGGCCCCCGCCGACGTACCCGCGGATCGCGTGCCTGCCTCCTCGTCAGACCCGCCGCTCGTCCCCGGCTCCTCCTGCTCCCCGGCCGAAGGTTCTGGTGTCGCAGGCGGGTCCAGCGCCGCCTCGTACCGCTCGAACATCGGGTTCATGTCCGGGTCTCCGGGATCCCCCTCGCCGTCCAGAATTACCCGGTCCGGACGCACTGTCCCGTACCCCACATAGTGGTTGCGTGGCGTCTTCGATGGCCCGTCAGCCGTCTCCATCATCACCCGCAGCACCTGATTCTTCGTCCACTCGGGGTTCGCCGACCAGATCAACGCGGCCGAAGCCGAAGCCAACGCAGACGCGTTACTCGTACCCTCTCCGACGCACATATCGCCTGAGGGAAAGTCGCATCTCAAGGGAATATCGCTTCCGGGAGCCGCCAACCCCACAAACGACCCGTGAGCCGAGTACGGTGCGCGCTCGCCGTCGCGTCCCGTTGCGGCGACTCCAATGGTGCCTTCCTGAAGGGCGAAAAGAGGCAACTTTGTTTCCCCGTCTCCGCCATTGCCGGCGGCCACAAAAATCAGCTTGTCTTGACGTGACGCCTCAGAAATTGCTGCATCGATCTTCGCCTGTTGCCTGGTAGCGCTTCCATAATTTCCCACGGCAATGCTCAGGATCCGTGCATCCGATTGTGCTGCGAACTCGATGGCTTCAATGATATTGTCCTCAGGGGCTGCGAGTTCGAACCCGTCCGGCTGGTTGGCTACCCGGAGCGGAAGGATCTTTGCCTCGGGGGCAAGTCCCTGTACTCCTCCGCCTGCTCCCGTTCCGGCCACCAGGGCGGCCATGGCTGTCCCATGGCCATCGTTGTCCAGCTGGCCGGTTCCTTCTCCTGTGAGAAAGTCCATGCCCTCAAGGACCTGGCCGCGCAGTTCGGGAGCGGTTGGGTCGACGCCGGTGTCGATGACCGCAACAGTGATGCCCCGGCCTTGCGACTGCTGCCACATCTCATCGGCCCGGAAATCTTCCAAGTACCACGCCTGTTTCCGCTCGTCGGCCGCAGCATAATCTGCTGCGGAGATTGCTACGAGGAGCAATGACGCCAGCGCACCGAAAGCCCGTATTCCTCTCCTCACTGCTGACCTTTCCGTAGTCGTGAGAAATAGATGAGCGCAGGGGAGAGTTGTAATCCGGACTGCGTACGATGAATGAGTCGCTGCCGGAGGCTCACCAACAGAATCATCGTTTCCTCGTCGGCTTCTCGTCATGGGCTCGTCCGCTGATCGGGTCCGGGGGCTCCGGCGACGTTGCTGCTGTCCTTGGGGAGTGCCCGTGCAGTGTGGTCGTCCTGGACTTTCCGTCCTCCTGAGATGGGCGCCGCCCTCTTCCCGGACTTCCGCTGAGTACTGTTTCTCGCCTGTCCGGGCGGAGAAGGGTTGACTACAGGGCCGATACGCTGCTGTGTGCGTCGGTCCGGGCCGTTTCTGTGTGTGCCCGCGGGGGCCTCAGGGCCAATGACAACGCCTTTTGGGAAGCCACGAACAACCTGTGGGGCCTCGGCGGGCCGAGGGATTCCTTCCACCACTCCGCCCTTGCTGCCGGGGTGCGCACTCCTCGCGCCCTGGCCTCCCGTCTTGCCCTGGCCGCCCGAGGAGCCGGATCCGGTTCGGCGTCCCACCGGTGACGCCTGTGATTCTCCGGGGCGGTTGGCAGGCCGTCCGGCACCGCCCTCCCCTCCACCCGGTGAAGGACGCCCTACCAGCGGGCTCCGGGCACCAGGCTGATCTGCCGGCCCAACCGGTGGACGCGCTGCGCCCGCCGGCCCTCCTGGCTGGAGCGCCCCTCCTCGGTACCTTCCCGTCGCCGGCGGTCCTGGGAACGCTCCCTTGGGATTCGGCGCAGCAGGTGCCTGCGCTACCGGCAACGCGCCAGGGGAGGCATGCCCCGCGCCCCCCTGTCCCCCCGCTCCGGCTCCTGGAACGGCGGGACCTCCTCCAACGGGCGAGGCGGGCGAGTACACGCCCTGACCCACGGAACCCACGGACGTGCCCACACGCCCCTCATCCACGGGCACCCGAACGTCCGACGCTGCCATTCCCCGGCTTGCGCCGCTCTCCTGAGGCTGACCGCTGGCTGGTTCGGGCTGCCGAAACTCGGGTGGTACATCCGATGACGTGTCGGAGGAACTGTCGTCATGCGTAACGGGGCCCCTGCCCGTAGCTGATGCCTCTCTTCCCGGTGGGGCGCGGAACATCGGTTCTTCCGCGTTCGCCATGCGTTGGGCGGCCACCCGGTAGTGCGAGGAGAGCCGTTCCATGACGCGGATGGCTTCCTGGCGGTTCTCCTCCGCCCGTGCTGCCGCCACCTCGTCGAGGAAGTCCGCCCCCACGAAACCCGACCCCGTCGCTGACCCCCGGGAGGAGTCGACCACCGGACCGGCAGCAGCCGCGGGCATCGACGACTGCGCCTCCGACAGCGCCTGCCCCGCCTGCAGAATCGCCTCACCCACATGCCGGACGAACTCATCCAGAACCTGGGACTCCCTGCGGAACAACCGCCCCCACTCACGGAAGGTGTCAGCGGCCTGCCCCTCCCACGCCATCCGGTCGATCCGGCCCGCGATCACCGCACCCGTCTCGTTCAACGCCTCCGCAAGCCCCAGCAACACCTCACCACGAGCCATCAGCGCCCGCGGCTCAGCCCCCGCCACCAACCCCGCCAACTCCTCAAGCGAACGCCCCTCGAACTCACCCACATGCCCCACCCCTCTCCAAGACGATCACGGCACCCCGCCCCGCTCCTCCCCAACAGCGCCGGGCCGAGCCNCCACATGCCCCACCCCTCTCCAAGACGATCACGGCACCCCGCCCCGCTCCTCCCCAACAGCGCCGGGCCGAGCCTCGGAGCCCGCCCGCCCAGCACGGAGAAGCCACGCGCACCAACAGATCGTAGCGACAGCCTCATGGGCAGTAACCCTCCGGCCCGGCACCCGGCCCACTCCGCCCCGGCCCTGACGGACGGAAACCAAAGGATCGCGCATGCCCGGCAAGAGCCGTAGGGCCTGCCCGGTCTGAAGTGCCAACCGGGAAGAGCCGAGGCCCCCGGCACTGCTCGCCACGCTGAGAGGCCGGAAGACCCGGATCACACGGGCCACGCTTCCGGTCCCGGACGCGCAGGCGATGAGGTAGAACAGCCGGGGCGTGGGCGGAGTGGACGCGGTCGGTCAACTTCATCTCGAAGGACAGGATTCCGCCCCCATGTGAAGCCGCCTTCTGCGTGGGCCGTCGGCCAGGGGCGTTGCGTGAAGGTGCTTCGCCAGGTCTGCCCGTGATGTGTCGTCATGGCAGGATCGGTCCGGTTCTGGGGGTGGGACGCAGTACAGGCACGGTGCCGGTGATCATGTGAGTGTCTACGTCCCATGAACACCGAGCGAGCCCGTGCCTGCCCCTGCATCATCGCCTACCGCCGCCCCGCTGGGCCAACTGGCCTCGATATCCGCCCCGGCACCACTCCTCGATGCCGTTGACCTGCGAACATTCCTGACCGGGATACCCGATCCCAGGGGCCGTAAAGGCCGGATCTACCCCTTCACCGCACTGGTCTGCGCGGTGGCCGCCGCCCCTCCTGACCGGCGCGAAATCGCTGGCCGCGATCGGGGAATGGATCACCGACGCGCCGCCCTGGGCCCTGCGGACACTCGGCTTCACTCCCGACCCGTTCACCGGGCAAATCTCCGCCCCGCACCCCGCGACCATCCGCCGCCTGCTGGAACGCCTCGACGGCGACGCCCTCGACCGAGCCGTCGGCGCGTTCCTCGACACCCGCTCGGCCACAAGCGTCACGGTGGACAGGCCGGCCGCGCGGGCAATCCGCCGGGCCATCGCGGTAGACGGCAAGACCGTCCAAGGCTCCCGCACCGCCGAGAGGAACGCGGTGGTCCTGCTCGCCGCGATGGACCACGCCGGAAGCGTCCTGGCCCAACGACAGATCACCGACAAGAGCAACGAGATCCCTACCTTCGCGCCGCTGCTGGACTCGATCGAGGATCTGGAGAACACCGTGATCACCGCGGACGCCCTGCACACTCAGCACGCCCACGGCGCCTACCTGCGCGGACGCGGCGCCCACTACCTGGCGATCGTGAAGAAGAACCACGCCAAACTCTTCGACCGGGTCCGTTATCTGCCCTGGCGGGACATGCCGCTGGAGCACTACGACCGCACCCGCGCCCACCACCGCATCGAGATCCGTCGCCTCAAGGCCGCCGCGTTCGACCACCTCGACTACCCCGATGCCAAGCAGGCCCTCCAGATTGTCCGCTGGAGGATGGACCGAAGCACCGGGCAGCTGTCGATCGAACGGATCTACCTGATCACCAGCCTCGCCGCCGGCGCCGCAACCGGCACCGAACTCGCCTCCTGGATCAGAGGGCACTGGGGCATCGAGAACCTCCTGCATCACGTCCGTGACCGGACCTTCCGCGAGGACGACTCCAAGATCCGCACCGGCCACCTGCCCCGCACCATGGCCTCCTTGCGAAACCTCGCCGTCGGCGTCCACCGCCAGAACGGCCAGGCCAACATGGCCGCCGCCGTCCGCCGAGCCGCCCGCGACTACCGTCGCCCCCTGACCGCCCTCGGCCTCACCTGACGAACCCGGACAAGATCACTTCACGCAATGACCCTGGGCCGTCGGCCCGGCTCCCGTCTGCGTACTGCTGGTCTCTCAGGTTGTCCCGGTGTCTTGTCGTCGCCGCATCCACCAGGCAGCCAGCCCTCCGGCGACGATCACGACACCGGCGAGCCCGAACAGCGCCGCCGGTCCTCCGATACTGCGGCCCTCGCCGCCGCTCTCCGCGGCCCGTTCCTCCGGGCTGTCCCCGGCCCCCGCCGACGTACCCGCGGATTCCGTGCCTGCCTCCTGGTCATCCCCGCCGCTTGTCCCCGGCTCTTCCTGCCCCCCGGCCGAAGGCTCCGGCGTCGCAGGCGGGTCCAGCGCCGCCTCGTACCGCTCGAACATCGGGTTCACGTCCGGGTCCCCGGGGTCCCCTTCGCCGTCCAGAATCACCCGGTCAGGACGCACGGTCCCGTACCCCACATAGTGATTTCGCGGCGTCTTCGATGGCCCGTCAGCCGTCTCCATCATCACCCGCAGCACCTGATTCTTCGTCCACTCGGGGTTCGCCGACCAGATCAACGCGGCAGAAGCCGAAGCCAACGCGGACGCGCTACTCGTACCACCTTCCCGGACACACACCTCACCTGCGGGAAAGTCGCACCTCAAGGAGATCTCTCTGCCAGGAGCCGCCAGCCCTACGAACGACCCGTGAGCCGAGTACGGTGCGCGCTCACCGTCACGCCCCGTGGCCGCCACTCCAATGGTTCCCTCCTGGAAGGCGAACAAGGAGTTCTTTATGTCGTTATCTGCGGAGTTGCCGGCGGCCACGAAAATCAACTTGTCCCGGCGTGCCGCCTCGGAAATCGCCGCATCGATCCTCTCTTGTTGTCTGGTAGCATTTACGCGACTTCCCACGGCAATGCTGAGGATCCGGGCATCCGAGTTCGCTGCGAATTCAATGGCCTGGATCATGTTGTCCTCGATGGCCCCGAATTCGAAGTCATTGGTCGGCTGGTTGGCCACCCGGAGCGGAAGGATCTTTGCCTTGGGGGCAAGTCCTTGCACTCCTCCGCCCGCTCCCGTTCCGGCCACCAGGGCGGCCATGGCTGTCCCATGGCCATCGTTGTCCAGCTGGCCGGTTCCTTCTCCTGTGAGAAAGTCCATGCCCTCGAGGACCTGGCCGCGCAGTTCGGGAACAGTGGAATCGACACCGCTGTCGATGACCGCAACGGTGATGCCCTGGCCTTGCGATCGCTGCCACATCTCGGCGGCCCGGAATTCTTCCAGGTACCACGCCTGTTTCCTCTCGTCAGCCGCAGCCTGATGTGACGTGGGGAACGCTAGTAGCATCAAGGACGCCAGCGCGCCGATAGTCCGTATCCCTCTCCTCACTGCTGACCTTTCCTTTTCGTAAAAAAGCCGACCGCAGAGAGAGCAGCGATGCGGACCGGCCATGAGAATGAGTCGGCTCCAGAGGCGTACTCACAGAGCCCGTAGTTTCCGAAGTTGCTGTCTGTCATGGGCCTGGCGGCTGATCGGACCCGGGGACTCCGGCGACACTGCTGTTGCCCTTGGGAAGTTCCCGCGCGGTCCTCGCATCCCGCACCTTCCGGCCTCCCGAGATGGGCACCGTTCCCTTCCCGGACTGCCTGGCACCGTTCTTCCGTTGTCCGGAAGAGGAAGGGCCAACTACAGGGCCGGTACGCTGCTGAGCGCGTCGGTCCGGGCCGTTCCCATGTCTGCCCGCAGGTGCGTCAGGGCCAATGACAAAGCCTTTCGGGATACCTCGAGCAATCTGTGAGGCCTCGGCAGGCCGGGGAATTCCACCCACCACTCCGCCCTTGCTGCTGGGGTTCGCGCTTCTCTTGCCCTGGCCGCCCGAGGAGCCGGATCCGGCTTGGCGTCCCACCGGGGGCGTCTGTGGTTCTCCGGGACGGTTGGCAGGTCGTTCGGGACCGTCCGTCCCTGCGCCTGGTGAGGGACGTCCTACCAGCGGGCTGCGGGCACCAGGCTGGTCCGTCGGCCCACCCGGTGGACGCGCTGCGCCCGCCGGCCCTCCTGGCTGGAGTACCCCTCCTCTGTACCTTCCCGTCGCAGGAGGTCCTGGGGACGCTCCCCTGGGATTCGGCGCAGCAGGTGCCTGCGCTACCGGCAACGCGCCAGGGGCAGCATGCCCCGCGCCCCCCTGTCCCCCCGCTCCGGTTCCTGGAATGGCGGGACCTCCTCCGATGGGCGAGGCGGGTGAGTGCACGCCTTGACCCACGGAACCCACGGACGTGCCTACGCGCCCCTCATCCACGGGCCCCTGAACGTCCGGTGCCGCCCTGACTCGGCTTGCGCCGTTCTCCGGCGGCTGCCCGCCGGCCGGTTCAGGCTGCCGGGAACCGGGCGGGACTCCCGGCGACGTGTCGGAGAAACCATCGTCACGCGTAGCGGGGCCCCCGTCCGTGTTCGGGAACGTTCCTGCCAGTGGCTCCGGGAAGACCGGTTCTTCCGCGCTCGTCATGCGTTGGGCGGCCACCCGGTAG